>NZ_JBEXRZ010000029.1:0-47703 GCF_040613325.1 Streptomyces sp. NPDC006283
GGATACAGATCAGCGATCCGCCGCATCGCGAGTCCTGGCCGCCCCTCCTCACGTCGCCGAAGGCCCGCCGCTCAGCCCAGCAGGCCGCCGATCACACCGCCTCCCCCGCTGCTGCCCCCGGAGCCTCCTGAGCCTCCCGTCGAGCCGCCGCCGCTCGTGCCGCCGGAGCTGCTGCCGCCCGTCGACGTCGGGCCCGTGGTGCCGGACGGCGGCGGCGGGGCGGGCTGGGAGCCGGTGGGCTGCTGCTGGCCGCTGCCCTGCGTCTGGCTGGGTGTGCCGGCGACCCGCCCGGTCTCCCGGACGGCCTCCTTCGCAGGCTCGGACGACGCTTCCTTCGGCTTCTGCGAGGCGCGGCTGGGCGACGGGGAGGGCTTGTCCTTCCGCGCACCCGAGGAACCGCGTTCGCCGCTGGACTCCCTGGGCAGCGGGGCGCCCGGCAGGTGGTTCGTGGGGTTCCCGTCCGGTCCCGGCACGGTGACCATCTCGGTGGAGCGGACGGCGCCGCCGAGGATCGAGCCCACGAGCATGGTGAGGCCGACGACAACGGCGGCGACGAGACCGCCGCGCCGCAGGACGCGCCTGCGCAGTTCCCACAGGGCGGACCGGGGTCCGAGGGTGCGCCACGCCTCGCCCGCGAGGCGCCCGTCGATGGAGTAGACGGGCGCGCCCGCGATGATCAGCGGTGACCAGGCGGCGAGATAGATGATGTCCGGCGTGTCGTAGACGGGGACGCTCTTCCAGCTCACGGTCAGGATCAGCGCGGCGGACAGCAGCGCGCCGACGACCGCGCCGACGCGCTGCCACAGTCCGAGAACGGTCAGGACACCGACGATGACCTGGAGGAAGGCGACGGTGAGGCCCGCGCCGACGGGGTGGCCGACCGCGAAGTCGCGCAGCGGCTCCGCGAGGGCCCACGGGTCCAGGGAGTTGAGCCACTTGACCATGGAGCCCCGGTCGCCGCCGTCGAAGTAGACGGGGTCGCAGAGCTTGCCCATGCCGGCGTAGATGGAGGTGAAGCCGAGGAGCAGGCGCAGTGGCAGGAGCACCACGCCGAGGTTCATGCGGCGGCCGGGGTAGTAGGCGTGCCGTACGGAGTCGGCGCCGTGACGCTGCGATGCGCGCCGCCCCTCGCGGGCCCGGCCCGGTACCTCGTCGTCGTACGACTCCCCGTAGGGCTCCACGTCGTACGTCCCCGCGTCGTACGTGCCGGTGTCGTACGTGCCGGCGTCGTAGGGCAGGTGACCGGAGGACGGCTGGTCGGCGGACGGCTGGTCGTACGGCGGATAGGAGTCGTAGGCGCCGACCGCCTGGCGCATGGGCGGCAGCAGCGGCCGGTCCCGGTGGCCGGGGCCGCCCGGTGCGGTGACCGCGGCCCCTTCCACCGTCTCGTCGAGCTCGATGCGCGGGATGACCTGGGTGGCGCCCGCGCTGTACATGTCGTGTTCCAGGGTGGAGTTGCGTACGGCCTGGAGCAGTCCGGTCGCGCCGGAGTCCCCGGGGGCCGACCTGCCGCTCCACACGACGGGCGCCCTGCGCCGGCCCGCCGGGCCGGAGCCGCCGAGCGGGGCGAGACGTGCGGAGTTCGCCAGGGCACGTGCGGGGCGCGGGCTCTGGGCGAGCTGCACCCGGAAGCTGGCGTGGCTGACGATGACCTGCGCGGGATCGCAGTCCACCTTGACCATGCTCAGCGCAGGCTGATCATCGAACCCGGACCGGGGCGTTCTGGTGTCCACACTCATCTAACCGAGTGACGTGTGTTTAGGGCACGGCCGTGACGGGCCCGATCTGTCCGAGACCCGTCAAGCGCTCCTTATCAACCGTTTTGCACCCCGTGGTCGTCCGAAACGTCCACTGGAAACGGCCGAAACCGCACACCTCGGTCCGGCGCCCGCCGACCCGGTCCGGCTGCGCCGTCAGGCGCGCCGCTTGGCCGCCTCGTAGAGCACCACACCCGCCGCGACACCGGCGTTCAGGGACTCCGCGCCGCCCGGCATCGGGATGCGGACGAGATAGTCGCAGGTCTCGCCGACGAGGCGGGACAGGCCCTTGCCCTCGCTGCCGACCACGATCACCAACGGCCCGCCGAGCGCCTCGAGGTCGCCGACCTCGTGCTCGCCGTCGGCGGCGAGGCCCACGACGGTCAGCCCGGCCTTCTGGTACGACTCCAGGGCGCGGGTCAGGTTGGTCGCTCGAGCGACGGGCGTACGGGCGGCGGTGCCCGCCGACGTCTTCCAGGCGCCCGCCGTCATGCCGGCGGCACGACGCTCGGGGACGACGACACCGTGACCGCCGAACGCGGAGACGGAACGGACGACCGCACCCAGGTTGCGCGGGTCGGTGACACCGTCGAGGGCGACGATCAGGGGGTCCTCGCCGTCGTCGAAGGCGGCGGCCGCGAGGTCCTCGGGGTGGGCGTACTCGTACGGCGGGACCTGGAGCACCAGGCCCTGGTGGTTCAGCCCGTTCGTCAGCCGGTCGAGCTCCGGGCGCGGGGCCTCCATGATGTTGATGTTGCCGCGACCGGTGGCGAGCTGGAGCGCCTCGCGCACCCGCTCGTCGTTGTCGATGAACTGCTGGACGTACAGGGTCGAAGCGGGCACACCGTCACGCAGCGCCTCGAAGACGGGGTTGCGTCCGACGACCATCTCGGACGTCCCCTTGCCGCCACGGCGGGCGACCGGCCTGCGGGCGGAGTGCTTCGCCTTGGCGTTGGCGACGCGGTTCTTGACGTGCCCCTTGCGTGCGGACGCGGGCGGCGTGGGGCCCTTGCCCTCGAGGCCGCGGCGTCGCTTGCCACCGCTGCCGACCTGCGCGCCCTTCTTGTTGGACGTGCGGCGGTTCCTGCGCTGGCTGTTCCCGGCCATGACTTAGACCTACCTGTTTCCGTGAAGCTCGTTCACTCGATCAAAAGTGTGTACGCAGTTGCGTCTACGTATGGAAGTGTGCCGCCCGGTCGCCCGGGCGGCACATCGCGCATGGTGCTCAGCGGGGGCCGAGTGTCCAGCGGGGACCGTCGGGGCTGTCCTCGATGACGAGCCCGGACTGGCCGAGCTGGTCGCGGATGGCGTCCGCGGTCGCCCAGTCCTTGCGGGACCTTGCCGCCTCGCGCTGCTGGAGCACAAGCCGTACGAGGGTGTCGACGACGCCGTGCAGATCCTCGCCGCGGTCGTTCTCGCCCACCCAGTGTGCATCGAGCGGGTCCAGTCCGAGAACGCCGAGCATGGCGCGCAGCTCGGCGAGGCGGGCGACGGCGGCTTCCTTGTCGTCGGCCGCCAGTGCGTTGTTGCCCTGCCGCACCGTGGTGTGGACGATCGCGAGGGCCTGCGGCACCCCGAAGTCGTCGTCCATGGCCTCGGCGAAGGCGAGCGGCACCTCGGCGGCCGGGGCGACGGGGCCCGCCTTCTCCACGACCCGCTGGATGAAGCCCTCGATGCGCGCGAACGCCGACTCCGCCTCGCGCAGCGCGTCCTCGCTGTACTCGATCATCGAGCGGTAGTGCGGGGTGCCGAGGTAGTAGCGCAGGACGATGGGCCGCCAGTTCTTGACCATCTCGCTCACGAGCACCGAGTTGCCGAGCGACTTGGACATCTTCTCGCCGCTCATGGTGACCCAGGCGTTGTGCACCCAGTACGAGGCGAAGTCGTCGCCGTAGGCCTTGGCCTGGGCGATCTCGTTCTCGTGGTGCGGGAAGATCAGGTCGAGGCCGCCGCCGTGGATGTCGAAGGCCGCGCCCAGGTACTTGTGCGCCATGGCCGAGCACTCGAGGTGCCAGCCGGGACGGCCGCGGCCCCACGGGGTCTCCCAGGCGGGCTCGCCGGGCTTGGTCGCCTTCCACATGGCGAAGTCGCGCGGGTCTCGCTTGCCGGTGATGCCCTCCTCGGCGGGCTGGCGCAGATCGTCGATGTCCTGGTTGGACAGCGCCAGATAGTCGGGGAAGGAGCGGACGTCGAAGTAGACGCTGCCGTCGGCCTCGTAGGCGTGACCGCGCTCGATGAGGCCGCGCATCATCTCGACCATCTCGGTGACATGGCCGGTCGCGCGCGGTTCGTAGGTGGGCGGCAGGCAGCCGAGGGCCTCGTAGCCGTCGTTGAACGCGCGCTCGTTCTCGTAACCGATCGACCACCAGGGGCGGTTGTGCTCCGCCGACTTGGCGATGATCTTGTCGTCGATGTCCGTCACGTTGCGGATGAACGTGACGTCGTAACCGCGGTATTCGAACCAGCGGCGCATGATGTCGAAGTTCAGGCCGGACCGGATGTGCCCGATGTGCGGGGCTGCCTGCACGGTCGCACCGCACAGGTAGATCGAGACACAACCCGGCACGAGAGGGGCGAAGTCACGGATCTGCCGGGTGCTGGTGTCGTACAGGCGAATAGTCACGCAACAAGGGTAGTGGGCGCGTGGTAGTGCCCCGCGACCGTTTCCTGCCAGGGCGTGGCATGAAGGTGACGAAGGCCACGGAGGAACGGGACTCCTGCCGCTGTCAGTCGGTCCTGACGACGAGCGCCGTCGCGATGGCGGCGAGCCCTTCCGCCCGTCCGGTCAGGCCGAGGCCGTCCGTCGTCGTGCCGGAAACGGCGACCGGCGCGCCGACGGCCTCGGACAGGGTCTTCTGCGCCTCCTCGCGGCGCTTGCCGATCTTCGGGCGGACACCTATCACCTGAATGGAGACATTGCCGATCTCGAAACCGGCGGCCCGCACGATCCGCGCGGCTTCGGCGAGCAGGGTGACGCCGGAGGCGCCGGACCACTCGGGCCGCGACGTCCCGAAGTGGGCGCCGAGGTCACCGACACCGGCGGCCGAGAAGAGCGCGTCGCAGGCGGCGTGCGCGGCGACGTCACCGTCGGAGTGGCCGGCGAGACCGTACCCGTCGCTGTCGGGGCCGTCCCACAGCAGCCCGGCACACCACAGCTCGCGCCCCTTCTCGAAGGCGTGGACGTCGGTGCCGACACCGACCAGCGGCAGGCGGAACTGCTCAGAAGCCATCGTTGGCCCTCCTCCGGGCGAGTACCGCCTCGGCCAGTACAAGATCCAGCGGGCGGGTCACCTTGAACGCCTCCTCGTGGCCGGCGACGACGACGACCGGCAGCCCGAGCTGCTCGACCATGCTCGCGTCGTCGGTGACATTGCCGGTGACCGTCTCATGGGCCCGTACGAGGGCGTCGCGGGCGAAGCCCTGCGGTGTCTGCACGGCCCGCAGCGTGGCGCGCTCGGGGGTGGCGACGACGGGCTCGGGCTCGCCCTTGGCCGCCGCTTCGACCTGCTTGACGGTGTCCGCGAGGGGCAGCCCGGGCACCACGGCGACCGCTCCCTCCCGTACGGCCTCGATGACGGCGTCCACGGTGTCGACGGGCACCAGCGGACGCGCCGCGTCGTGGACGAGGACGGTGTCGATGCCGTCGGGGAGCGCCTCGAGTCCCAGCCGTACGGACTCCTGGCGGGAGTCACCGCCGGGCACGACGAGGTAGTCGGTCCTCTCGGGCAGGGCGTGGGCGTCGAGCAGCCGCTTCACTTCGGGCGCGCCGTCGGGCGGAGCGACCACGACGACGAGCGAGACTGCGCGGGACGCAGCCATGGCGCGTACGGCATGGACGAGCATGGGCGTGCCGTTCAGCGCGCGGAGCGCCTTGGGGGCGCCGGGGCCGAGCCGTACTCCCCGGCCGGCTGCCGGGATCACGACTGCGGTGCGGTGGTGGCGCGATTCGTCAGACATCGGTTGCACTCCGGCAGGTTTGTTTCCTCGGCCGACTTGGGTATGGCCACAGCGTGCCGGGCGCGACGCCTTGACCGGACCCTTCCGTGACTGTCTGCGCCAGCCGCCCGGGCCCGGCACAGCAAAGCGTCAACAGCAGGTTTCGGACGTACCCGCTCGGGCAGGCACGACCGGGCAAGGACGACACACAACACCAGCAGGCCACGGCGACGAACATGCCGCAGCGCCCGGCGACAAGCTGGACCTCACGCAAGTGAATTCACAGCATGCCAGCGGGCACCGCGGCATTAATCATGATCAATCGTAGTGATCAATCGCGCGTCAGGACGCGAGGACCTCGTCGAGCAGAGCCTCGGCCTTGTCCTCGTTGGTGTTCTCCGCGAGGGCGAGCTCGCTGACGAGAATCTGACGTGCCTTTGCGAGCATCCGCTTCTCACCGGCGGACAGCCCGCGCTCACGCTCGCGACGCCACAGGTCACGCACCACTTCGGCGACCTTGATGACATCGCCGGAGGCGAGCTTCTCGAGATTTGCCTTGTAGCGACGGGACCAGTTCGTCGGCTCTTCGGCATACGGCGCACGAAGCACCTCGAAGACCCGGTCCAGTCCGTCCTGGCCGACCACATCGCGTACGCCGACGAACTCCGCATTGTCCGCTGGCACGCGAACCGTCAGGTCACCCTGGGCGACCTTGAGCACCAAGTAGGTCTTGTCCACGCCTTTGATCTGGCGAGTTTCGATGGCCTCGATCAGCGCGGCCCCGTGATGGGGATAGACCACGGTGTCGCCAACCTTGAACGTCATGTGACAGGTACCCCTTCCGTGGCTATCCAGGGTAACACGGATACAGCGTGTTCTGAATGGCGTTTTCGCAGGTCAGGGCATATCTCGGGGCTTGACAACAGCAACAGGAACGTGCTGCGGAAGGCATGCGGAGTGCGGTATTCGCAGGTCGGAGCGGCTGCGCGGGCGGACAGAAACGCGTACGTTACACCCCGCACAACCCCCTCCAGGGAGGTCGAACGTCCCGATTTGCCGGATTCCCGACGGTGAACTTCCCGTACTCCGTTCGGCCGCCGATCACCCGTACGGACGGACACGGCCACGAATCCCGAATTGATCACCGCCGGGTATTCACAGGGAATGCGCGACCCCCTCGGAAATTGATCACTTCGGTTATGTGAACGGCGCGCACGGAAGGCGGAGCGGAAGGCGCGACCGGAAGGGTCCGACCGAAGGCGCGACCGGAAGGCGCGAGCGGCCCGGCCGGATGTTCGCACCAGCCGCACGGGCAAAGGGGCGGGTCGGGTGCGGGGCGTGATCGACGGCTCGGTAACCTGAGCGCGGGCCGTCAGGCCCTCGGCCGGCGACAGCCGCCAGCCCGCCCCTCCCGTACACAGTCCGTACACAGAAGGAGAAGCCGCCGCCGTGAGCAGCAGCCTTCGACGCGGTGCCCTCGCGGGCGCTGCCGTCGTCTTCTCGATCGCCTCGCTCTCCGCCTGCGGTGCGGGCAACGACGCGCAGACACTCGGCGTGAAGCCGGACAACGCCGCGACGTCGGTGGACAGCCTCAAGCTTCAGAACGTCAACGTCATCACCCAGCCCGAGGCGAACGCCAAGGGCCCGGCGGCAGTCGTGCTGACGATCTTCAACGACGGCGCGAAGGACCAGACCCTCGAGTCGATCACGCTGCCCGACTACGACGCCGAGGTGAAGCTCACCCCCGCCGAGGGCTCGGGCGCCGTCACCGTCCCCGCGCAGGGCCGGCTGATCGTCGGCGGGCGGGGCAACGCGTCCGCCGTCGTCGAGGGCGGCAACGAGGCCCTGAGCAACGGCGCCGTGCGCGAGGTCGTCTTCCGCTTCAGCGAGACCGGCGACGTGAAGGTACAGGCGCTGGTCGTGCCGGCGACGAACTACTTCAAGGACTTCGGCCCGAGCGCGCTGCCGACGCCGTCCGCGGCGGCGACGCCGTCGGGCTCTGCGACCGGCACGCCGGCCGGCACCCCGTCGGGCGGCCCCGCCGGCGACGCGGCCGAGCCGGGCGACACGGAGGCGGCGGGCAGTGAGGCCGACGAACCGTCCGACGCGGCCTCCGCGTCGCACGAGGCGGATCACTGACCTCTCCCGAACAGCGAAGAAGGCGCCTGCCGGCATCCGGCGGGCGCCCTCTTGTTTCTCAGACTTCTCGTGCGTGGCAGACCTACGGCTCGAACGTTGCAGGCCTACGGCTCGAACTTGTAGCCCAGACCGCGGACGGTCACCAGGTAACGCGGCGCGCCCGGGTCGGGCTCGATCTTGGCGCGCAGGCGCTTCACGTGGACGTCGAGGGTCTTGGTGTCGCCCACGTAGTCGGCGCCCCAGACCCGGTCGATCAGCTGCATACGGGTCAGGACCCGGCCCGCGTTGCGCAGCAGCATCTCCAGCAGGTCGAACTCCTTCAGCGGAAGGTCGACCTTGCCACCGGAGACGGTGACGACATGGCGGTCCACGTCCATCCGTACCGGCCCGGCCTCCAAGGCCGCCGGCGCGACCTCCTCCGGCTCGCCGCGGCGGCGCAGGACCGCGCGGATGCGGGCGACCAGCTCCCGCGAGGAGAACGGCTTGGTGACGTAGTCGTCGGCTCCTATCTCCAACCCGACGACCTTGTCGATCTCGCTGTCCTTGGCGGTCACCATGATGACCGGCACGTTCGAACGGCCCCGCAGCTGGCGGCACACTTCCGTACCGGGCAGGCCGGGCAGCATCAGGTCGAGGAGTACGAGGTCGGCGCCGTTGCGCTCGAACTCGTCGAGTCCGTCGGGGCCGGTGGTCGCGATCGCGACCTCGAAGCCCTCCTTGCGGAGCATGTAGGACAGGGCGTCGCTGAAGGATTCCTCATCCTCGACGACGAGCACTCGGGTCACGGAAGGACCTCCGGGGCAGGAATTTCGCTGTTCTGGTCATTGGGGTCGATGCCGTAATGCCGGTCGTCGTCCTCGTCGACGCGATCCGGACCGGCGGTTGCGCGTTCTTTCGCGGCGCCCGCTTCGGGCAGCCGCAGCGTGAAGGTGGAACCCTGTCCCTCGGAGCTCCACACCGTGACCTCCCCGCCGTGCGAGGCGGCCACATGTTTGACGATGGCGAGTCCCAGGCCGGTGCCGCCGGTGGCGCGGGAGCGGGCGGGGTCGACCCGGTAGAAGCGTTCGAAGATGCGCTCGCGGTCCTTCTCCGAGATGCCGATGCCCTGGTCGGTCACGGCGATCTCGATCAGGTCCCCGCCCGGGGCGTTGACGCGGCGGGCGGAGATGCCGACGCGGGTGCGGGCCGGGGAGTAGTTGACGGCGTTCTCGACGAGATTGCCGAGCGCGGCGGCGAGCTTGCCGCGGTTGCCCCAGATCCGCAGGTCGGAGGCGGCTCCGGCCGCCATGGTGATCTGCTTGGCGGACGCGGTCTGGCGGGAGCGGTCGATGGCCTCTGCGACCAGTTCCTCCACTCTCACGGGCTCGGAGTCCTCCAGCGGGTCGTCGTTCTGCACCCGGGAGAGGTCGATGAGCTCCTGTACGAGGTTGGTGAGCCGGGTCGCCTCGATCTGCATACGGCCGGCGAAGCGGGTCACCGCCTCTGGATCGTCGGAGGCGTCCATGACCGCCTCCGACAGCAGGGAAAGCGCACCCACGGGGGTCTTGAGCTCGTGGCTGACGTTGGCGACGAAATCACGCCGGACCGCCTCTATACGGCGCGCCTCTGTCAGGTCCTCGACGAGGAGCAGGACGAGGCGGGAGCCGAGCGGGGCGACCCGGGCGGAGACGGCGAGGGCTTCGCCACGCCCGGTGCCGCGGCGCGGCAGGTCCAGCTCGACCTGCCGTATCTCGCCGTCGCGCCGGGTGTCGCGGGCCATGTGCAGCATCGGTTCGACGGCGAGCTTGCCACCGCGGACCAGGCCGAGGGCGTACGCCGCGGAGCTGGCCTTGACGACGGAGTCGGACTCGTCGAGGACCACCGCGGAGGAGCGGAGCACGGAAAGGACCGTGTCGACCCCCGGCGGAAGCACGGCGTCGGTGTGGAGCGATGTCCTGGTGGGTCGTTTCTGTTCGCGCTCGCTCCAGCGGAACGCCAGCACGGCGATGACACCGGTACACAGCCCGGCGATCGCTGCCGCTGCGGCCACCGCCGCGTTCACGTCCATGCATTCAGGTTATGCGTGGTCGGGGGCGCTCTCCCAGCCAAACGGGTGGCACCTCGAACAGTCGTCGCTCAGAGTTCACCAAGGGGAAAGTGCCGGTTCATTTGGGATGGAGCCGACGGACTTCTGTCGCCCTGAACGTGGGAGCGTGGAGTTCGAGCCCCACCCGGACCCGGCCGCATCAAGAGAGGGACACCCATGCGTGACGCGTACCACGAGGAACTGGACTCGATCGGCGAGGGCCTGGTCGAGATGGCCCGGCTGGTCGGGTCGGCGATCGGGCGCGCCACCACGGCCATGCTCGACGCGGACCTCAAGCTCGCCGAGAACGTGATCGCCGGCGACCAGAAGGTCGACGATCTGCAGCACGACCTGGAGGCCAGGGCGATCGCGCTGCTGGCCCGGCAGCAGCCGGTCGCCACGGATCTGCGGATCGTGGTCACCTCGCTGCGCATGAGCGCCGACCTGGAGCGCTCGGGAGACCTGGCCCAGCACGTGGCCAAGCTGGCCCGGCTGCGCTTCCCCGACCGCGCCGTCCCGAACGACCTGCACGCCACGATCCTGCAGATGGGACAGCTGGCGCAGCGGCTGATGGCCAAGGCGGCGGAGGTCATCATCACCAAGGACGTCGACCTGGCGCTCCAGCTGGAGCATGACGACGACGAGATGGACCTGCTGCACCGGACGCTCTTCCAGCACCTGATGGACGACCGCTGGAAGCACGGCATCGAGACGGCCGTCGACGTGACGCTGCTCGGCCGCTACTACGAGCGGTTCGCGGACCACGCCGTGTCGGTCGCGAAGCGCGTGGTGTACCTGGTGACGGGTGAGCACGCGGACGAGATCCAGCAGCAGACCGCGGTGGAGGGCGCATAAGGGAGCCCACGGCGCGTACGGGGGGCGCTTGCGCGTGTGCGCCGTTGATGCGCCCGTCGGGGCGGGCGTCCAATGGGCGAGGCGGCATTCCCGTACGCCCCTGAGGAGGACCCATGGCCGAATCCCCCACGACCGAGCCACGACAGGAAGCCTCGCCCGAGGTCGTCTTCCTGCCGGTCCTCCGCGCCTGCGGCTGCGGCTCCGGCTGCGGCTGCGGCTGCCAGTCCGGCGCACCCTGCCAGTGCGGCGGCTGCTGCGGCTGACGCCCCAGGCGTCCTCCTTCTTGTGCAGGCGGTCCGTCACCGTGGACAGCACGAAGGCCCCTGATCTGCACCGTATGTGCAGATCAGGGGCCTGATCGCTGCTCTTACTTCTTCTTGCCCTGGTTCTTGACCGCCTCGATCGCCGCGGCGGCCGCCGTCGGGTCGAGGTAGGTGCCGCCCGGCTTGACCGGCTGGAAGTCGGCGTCGAGCTCGTAGACGAGCGGGATGCCGGTGGGGATGTTCAGGCCGGCGATGTCCGCGTCGGAGATGCCGTCCAGGTGCTTGACCAGAGCGCGCAGGCTGTTGCCGTGGGCGGCGATCAGGACCGTGCGGCCGGCGAGCAGGTCGGGGACAATGCCGTCGTACCAGTACGGCAGCATGCGCTCGACGACGTCCTTGAGGCACTCGGTGCGCGGGCGCAGCTCGCTGGGGATGGTCTGGTAGCGCGCGTCGTCGGACTGGGAGAACTCCGTGCCGTCCTCGAGGGCCGGCGGCGGGGTGTCGTACGAGCGGCGCCAGAGCATGAACTGCTCCTCGCCGAACTCGGCCAGCGTCTGGGCCTTGTCCTTGCCCTGCAGCGCGCCGTAGTGGCGCTCGTTCAGCCGCCACGAGCGGTGGACCGGGATCCAGTGGCGGTCCGCGGCCTCCAGGGAGAGCTGCGCTGTGCGGATGGCGCGCTTCTGGAGCGAGGTGTGGAGCACGTCGGGGAGCAGGCCGGCGTCCTTGAGCAGCTCACCGCCGCGGACTGCCTCCTTCTCGCCCTTCTCCGTCAGGTTGACGTCCACCCAGCCGGTGAACAGGTTCTTTGCGTTCCATTCGCTCTCGCCGTGGCGGAGGAGGATCAGCTTGTACGGTGCGTCGGCCATGCGGACGAGCCTAATCGACTCCTCCTGGGCGCCGCGCGGCTGCCCGAGGAGCGGACTCGGTTGACGGTCCCCGTCAATTCAGTGGCGGCCGGGAGACCCGGTTAAGTAAGTTGCGGATACTGAAAAGGGTCATTACAGCGTGGGGGGCTCCCGTATGTCCATCGCTTCGCTCAGACGCGCAGCGCTCCAGACCGTGTCGGGTTTGCCCAAGGGCTTCTGGTGGTTGTGGACATCGACGCTGGTGAACCGTACCGGCGCGTTCGTCCTCACCTTCCTGTCGCTCTATCTCACGCAGGAGCTCGGCTACTCGGCCTGGTACGCGGGTCTTGTCATCGCGCTCCACGGGCTCGGCGGTGTGGCCGGCTCGCCGCTGGGCGGGATGCTCACCGACCGGTGGGGGCGGCGGCCGACGATGGTCTCGATGCATCTGGCCGGAGCGGCGTGCGCCGCCGCCCTGGCCGTGGTGAGCAGCGCCTGGGGGATCGCGGTCGTCGTCCTGCTGATGGGCGTCGCGATGCAGGCCGTGCGACCGGCGATCAGCGCGATGATCGCGGACATGGTGCCCGAGTCGGAGCTGCGCCGGGCCTACGCGCTGAACTATTGGGCGCTCAATCTCGGCTTCGCCGTCGCCGCTCTGGGCGGCGGCGCAGCGATCTTCCTCGGCTACCGGACGCTGTTCGTCGTGGACGCGCTGGCGACGGCGCTCTGCGCGCTGATCGTCTTCCTGCGGCTGGCCGAGACCCGGCCGAAGGCACGGGTGGACGCCGTCACCGGGGCGCCGGCCGACCAGCAGGTGACCGTGCTCGACGTGTTGAAGGACGCGCCGTTCAGGACCCTGGTGCTGCTCAACCTGCTGGTGTGCCTCATCTTCACCGCCCCCTGGGTGGGGCTGCCGCTGACCATGGCCGGTGAGGGGCTGTCGGCCGACTCGTACGGCATGGTCATCGCCGTGAACGGCGTGGTGATCGTCGCGCTGCAGCTGCTGGTCAACCGGATCACGGACAAGCGCTCGCCGGCCGCTCTGCTCACCGTGTCCTCGCTGCTCTTCGCCGTCGGCACCGGTGCGACGGCCCTGGCGGGCACCCCTCTGATGTTCGCGGCGACGGTGGTGATCTGGACGCTCGGTGAGATGGTGCACGTGCCGACCAACGCGGCGGCCACCGCTCGTCTCGCTCCGGCACACGCACGTGGCCGTTACCAGGGCGTCATGGGCATGTCCTGGGCCGTCGCGGGCTTCGTCGCCCCGGTCCTGGCCGGCTGGGTGGTGGACGGCCCCGGCCCGGACGTGCTGTGGATGGGCTGCGCGGTGATCGGCGTCGTGGCGGCGGCGGGGTACGCCCTCCTGCTGCGGCGCGCACTGGCCGAGCACAGCGGACAGGGGGAGGCGGAGGCTGTCACGGACGCCGCGGAGGTGGCCGCCAAGGCCATGCCGGAGAGCACACGGACCACGGCACCGACCACGGCACCCGCCAACAGCTGACGGGGCGAACGGGCGGGGCGCGGTCTCACACGCGTCCCGCCCGCCCGTCACCACCCGCCTTCACCGGCCGCCCGTCACCACCCGCCTTCACCGCACCGCCCGTCACCCGCGCCCCCGGGGCAACAGCGCGCACAGGAAAGCGACGGCCAAGGCGATGGCGTCCCGTGGCAGGCCCACGCGCCGCAAGGTCAGACGCGCAGTGCGCGCTGCGCCTCGTACAGATTGGCAGGGCGGACGGCGCCCGGGGAGCCGTACGCCTCCAGCCGGGAGTTGAGGGCGCCGGTGAAGTCCGGCACGTCGGTCTGGTCGAATTCGCGGACCGTGCTGATGGCGACGGTCGCGCTGTACGGCGCAACCTCGTCGATCTTGATCAGTCCGGCGCGTTCGTTCATGACGGTGACGTTCCAGTGGGCGAAGCGGGCGCCGTAGAGCGGACCGGCGCTTGCGTCGCCGCCGTGGCGGCCGTTGTTGTTCACGGTGATCTGCGTACGTACGCACGCGAACGGCATCCCGCGATGGGTGTCGAAGGTGCCCATCTCCATCACACCGCGCGACCAGACGTTGTAACTGGACAGGCCCTCGACGTTGATGCCGTGGAGCTGTGTCCCTTCGGGCGCGGGACGGGTCCGCTCCGCGACGGTGAAGTCCTCGACGAGGTTGTCGTGCGAACCTTCGCGGCAGAAGTACGGGTGGTGGGAGCCGCGTCCCTCGACACGGGTGCGGCGCAGCGTGCAGGCGGAGGCGGCGACGAGGCCGAAGCCGTTGTCGACGTGGCGCACGGTGATGTCGTCGGCCCAGCAGTCGTACGCGCACTGGAAGGTGACGCCGTTGTAGCCCTTGTCGAGCAGGTGCTTCGACTGGGGCGTTTCGACGGCTTCCAGGGTGAGGCCTTCGACGCCGGAGCCGGTGAGCGGGGTGACGAGAGTGGTCATCCGCGGGTCCCAGGCGGGGCGTACGTCGAGCGGGAGCGGGCGTTCGAAGGTGACCCGGTCGCGTTCGACGGCCGTGACGCGCACGGGCCATTCGTAGGGGACATAGGACGTCAGCTTGGTTTTGTCGTCCCAGACGTAGGAGGCCGTGCCCTCACCGCCGCCTGCCATGTGCGCGAGCAGGGTGTGGTCGGCGTCGTCGGCGAGGCGGAGCATGACGAGCTGTCCGCGGCGCAGTTTCGAGGCGTCGGACACGGTGACGGACCAGTCGCCACGGCGGGCGGGTCCGACGGTGGCGAGGGTGGTCCACTCGTCGCGCTGGTTGCCGGTCCAGCCCTCGAAAGGCCACGCCCGGTTTCTGATGGCGTCGGTGAGGGACGCGTAACGGTCCTTGGGGCAGAGCCAGATGAGGCCACCGGCCCACGACCAGGAGGACTTGTCGCCGCCGTAGCGGGAGCCGTACGCGCCGATGAGTTCGGTGAGGTTCCTGGTGGCGAGCAGGGTCGTGCGGCCACTGCCGGCGCCGCGCAGGACGACGTTGCTGTGTCCGATGCGGATCACGTCGTCGACGCGGTACGTACCGGCGGGGACGAGGACCGTGCCGCCGCCGCGTTCTCCGACAGCGGCAACGGCACGGTTGATCGCGGCCGCGGAGTCGGCGGAGCCGTCCCTTCTGGCCCCGTACGCAAGGACGTTGGCCTTGACGGGCAGGCGCGGGAGGCCGCGCGCTCCGGCTCGCTGCCCGGCCCTTCCCACGTACGGAATCTGGGGGTGGGTGCGTGGGGTGCGGCGGTACTCGCCCCAGAGCGCGGGTGTGGTGGCGCCGGGGCGGTGGGCCGCGCGCGGGGCGGCTGCCGCCGGTACCGCGGCGCCGCCCGTCGCCAGGGCCGCCGCGACGGCCGTGGCACTGCCGAGCAGGGTGCGTCTGCTGAGGGCGCGCTGATCGGTCCCCATGAGCCCACCTTCCATGCATGTGAACGTAGTTCATATCTGAGTCGGCGGCGAGCATGGCACGACGCCCGGGCTCGCGGAAGGGGTCGCGTAGCCCGGGTACGGAAGAACGGAGGGTGTCAGACGGTCACTTGGCAGGTCGCTGGGTCAGATGAGTGAACGCGTCCAGGTTGCGCGTCGATTCGCCGCGCGACACCCGCCACTCGTACTCCCTGCGGATCGCGCTCGCGAAACCGAGTTCCAGCAGGGTGTTGAAGGAACCGTCCGCCGCCTCGAGGATCGTGCCGAGCAGCCGGTCCAGCTCCTCCGGCGTGACCACGGAGAGCGGAAGCTTGCCGACGAGATAGATGTCGCCGAGACGGTCGATCGCGTAACTGACGCCGTAGAGCTTGAGGTTGCGCTCCAGCAGCCAGCGGTGGACCGCGGCGTCGTTCTCGTCGGGGTGGCGGATGACAAAGGCGTTGATCGAGAGCGAGTGCCGGCCCACGAGCAGCGAACAGGTCGTGGACAGCTTGCGGGTGCCCGGGAGTTTGACGACGTAGGAGCCCGCGTCCGGACTCTCCCACTCGAGGTCCGCCTCCTTGAGGGCCTGTTCGACGACCCGCGTCACCTGCTGCACGTCAGCCATGGGGCGAGCGTACGTCAGTGGGGTCCCCCGCCCGCGTGCGGCACCGCAGACCGCCAGGGGGCCGGTCAGTGGTGGGTGGCCCGCACACGGCGACGGTGCTCGTGCATGGCGGCCTGGTAGACGTCCGCCGTCGCCGTCGCCGCCGCGTCCCAGCCGAACGACTGCGCGTGCCGGGCGGCGGCCGCACCCATCCGGTCCGTCAGCGACGCGTCCCGTACGAAGCCGCCCAGCACGTCCGCGTAGTGCACCGGGTCGTGCCCCGGCACGAGGAAACCGGTCCGCTCGTCGCGGACCGCGACCGGCAGACCGCCCACCGCGGCCGCCACCACCGGCGTGCCCGCGGCCTGCGCCTCTATGGCGACGAGCCCGAAGGACTCGCTGTACGAGGGCATGACCAGCACGGAGGCGGCACGGAACCAGTCCGCGAGCTGCTCCTGGCCCACCGGCGGCCTGAAGTGGACGACGTCCGCGATGCCGAGCTTGGCGGCCAGCTTCTGCAGGCCCTCCGGCTTGGCGAGCCCACTGCCGCTGGGGCCCCCGACGACGGGGACGAAGATACGGCTGCGCAGGGACGGGTCCCGCTCCAGCAGGACCGCGACGGAGCGCAGCAGGATGTCGGGCGCCTTCAGTGGCTGTATCCGGCCCGCGAAGAGGGGGATGAACGCCTCCTGCGGGAGCCCGAGGCGGGCGCGGGCGGCGGCGCGGCCGTCGGCGGGACGGAAGAGGTCCAGATTCACGCCCGGGTGGACGACGGCGACCTTCGCCGGGTCGGCCTCGTAGAAACGGACGAGTTCGTCGGCCTCCTCCGCGGTGTTGGCGATCAGCCGGTCCGCGGCGTTCACGATCTGGGTCTCGCCGATCACGCGCGTGGCCGGCTCCGGGGTGTCGCCGTCCGCGAGCGCGGCGTTCTTGACCTTGGCCATGGTGTGCATGGCGTGCACGAGCGGGACGCCCCATCGTTCGGCCGCGAGCCAGCCGACATGGCCGGAGAGCCAGTAGTGGGAGTGGACGAGGTCGTAGTGGCCGGGGCGGCGGGCGGCCCACGCCTGCATCACGCCGTGGGTGAAGGCGCACAGCTGGGGCGGCAGGTCCTCCTTGGCGAGGCCCTCGTAGGGTCCGGCGTCGATGTGCCGCACGAGGACGCCGGGGGCCAGCTCGACGGCGGGCGGCAGCCCGCCGGAGGACGACCGGGTGAATATCTCGACCTCGACATTGATGGCGGCGAGGCGCTTGGCGAGTTCGACGATGTAGACGTTCATGCCGCCCGCGTCACCCGTGCCCGGCTGGTGCAGCGGGGAGGTGTGGACGCTGAGCATGGCGACCCTGCGCGGTTTGCGGTGGCCGCCGGGAAACCGGATACGCGGTGCCATCCGGCTGCTGCCGAGGCGGGACACGTACTGGCTCACGTCGGCGGTCCTCTCGCTGCGGGCACGGCAAGGTGCGGGGCAAGCGGTCCCGCACAGGCTCACAACAGCGGAGTGCGCGCTTCCATTTCCCGGCCGGAGTCACTTTGCCAAATCATTACCGTCGGTCGCCGCCGCGACGCTTGCGCCCGCGGAGCACCGGGCGGACCGGGTCCGGTACGCCGCGGTCCGCCCGGCCCCGGTCCGACCGCATACCCTCACTCCCATGAACCGCCCCGTCGGGACCGCGACCCGCGGGACGACCAACCCCAATCGGCTGCGCCGCATGGACCGCTGGATCGCCGCGACGCACGGCCCCGCCCTGCGCAGCAGCTCCACCGCCCCCGTCGCCGTCGACCTCGGGTACGGGGCGGCCCCCTGGACCGCCGTCGAGCTGCTGGAGCGGCTGCGCACCGCCGACCCCCGGTGCGAGGTCGTCGGCATCGAGATCGACCCGGCGCGGGTCACCGCCGCGACGCCGTACGAACGCGACGGCCTCACCTTCCGCCACGGCGGCTTCGAGGTGCCGACGCCGGACCGGCCCGTACTCATCAGGGCCGCCAATGTGCTGCGCCAGTACGACGAGGCCGAGGTCGCCGTCGTGTGGCGGAGGCTGTGCGGCCGGCTGGCTCCCGGCGGGCTGCTGGTGGAGGGCACCTGCGACGAGATCGGGCGGCGCCACGTGTGGGTGGCGCTCGGGCCCGACGGCCCTCGGACGGTGACGTTCGCGACCCGGCTCGGCTCACTGGAGCGCCCCTCCGACCTGGCCGAGCGGCTGCCCAAGGCGCTGATCCACCGCAATGTGCCCGGCGAGCCGGTGCACGCCTTTCTGCGGGACTTCGACAGGGCCTGGGCCGCGGCCGCGCCGTACGCCTCGCTGGGTGCCCGGCAGCGCTGGATCAAAGCAGTGGGGGACCTGAAGGCCGACTGGCCGCTGACCGACGACCGGAGGCGGTGGCGGCAGGGCGAGGTCACGGTGAAGTGGGCCGCACTCGCACCCAATTCGGGGTGAACGGTGCCACGAACGGGTGAACGAAACGAACAGGGGAACGCACGGGGCGCGTTGCTCGTCAGTGGAATGGGGATGAGCGGCAGGCGCGCTGCGGGGCGGGGTGAGCTACGGGGGTGATCTGCGCGCCGATCTGCCGGTCGGCCCTGTCGTTTTTGCGTGCGCCATGGCACCATCACGACGTCACACACAAGTTACTGACGGTTAATCACATTCGGGCGTTCCTGACGCCTTGAATGCCAGGCGTTTGTCCGAAGGGGGAGTCGTGAACCGACGCCACTGTGCCACTGCCGCGATCACCTTGGTCTGCGCTCTGACCCTGCTGGCGTTCCCCGGCCCCGCCTTCGCGGCCCCGGAGCCGGCCCCGACGACTCCGGCGTCCGTCACCAGGCCGGGCGCGCCCGCCCCGCCGGCACCGGGCCAGTCGCTCGAGCAGGTGCGCCTGGAGATAGACGCCCTCTACCGGCAGGCCGCGTCCGCCACCGACGCGTACAACCTCGCGGAGGAGCGGACGGAGAAGCAGTCCGCCGAGATCGTGAAACTGGCGCAGGAGATGGCCAGAGGCCGAGCCAGGATCGAAGAGCTGAAGAACCGCGCGGGCGCCGCCGCCCGTGCCCAGTACCGCGGGGGCGGCCTGCCGCCCGAGGCACAGCTGGCGCTTGTCGACGACCCGCAGCTCTTCCTGGACGGAGTGGGCCGCATCGAGCAGGGCCACAAGGCCACCAAGGACCTCATCACCGAACTGACACGGACGCAGGCCGACTTGGCGACGTACACCAAGGACGCCAGCGCGCAGTGGGAGAAGCTCGAGGCCACCCGCGTCAAGAAGGAGAAGGCCAAGAAGGAGCTCAAGGAGCGGATCGCCGCGGCCCAGAAGCTGGAGGACCGGCTCGAGAAGCAGGAGCTGGCAAGGCTGCTGGAGCTGGAGAAGCAGGCGCAGTACCAGGCGCAGACGGCCTGGTTGAACTCCGGCGCGCTCAAAGGCATCAGCGGCAAGGCAAGCAAGCAGGGCCTGAAGGCGGTCCGGTTCGCGACGCAGCAGCTCGGCAAGCCGTACGTGTGGGGGGCGGAAGGGCCGGGCTCGTACGACTGCTCTGGGCTCACCTCACAGGCCTGGGCGGCTGCGGGGCGCGGTATCCCCCGCACTTCTCAGGAGCAGTGGCGACTGCTGCCCCGCATCGACATCAAGAACATGCGGCCGGGCGACCTGATCATCTACCACTCGGACGCCAGCCACGTGGGCATGTACATCGGCGACGGGGCGATCATCCACGCGCCCCGGCCGGGGCGGAACGTGACCATCGCGGGTGCGGGCTCGATGTCGATCCTCGGGGTCGTACGACCGGACAAGTGAGGCCTTTGGGGTGCCCGGCCGGGCGGCCGGGCGGCGGCCCGGCCGGGCATCCGCGCGGGTGCGGCGCGAGATCCGTGCAGGCGGCACCGCCGCGCGCGACGCGTACCCCTGCTCACGCAGGTGACGCCCGCATGGCGCGGACGCCTTCGTGAGTGACGTGCGCCATGCAGCGACAAGTGACGTGCGCCACGCGGGGAATGGGGCGAAACGGTCAGTCGGGGTGACGTTCGTCATGGGTCAGGTGCCAACTACGCCCCCATGCGCGGCATATGCCAACCGGTCTTCCACGATCGCCATTCCGTTCGACCGCCGCATACCGCTATGGTCCCCGTCTGGCGGGACGTCGATCGTCGTCCTGCCGTGCCCTCGGGGGGAGGGAAGGAACAACACCGATGCCCGTACCCGTACCGCGACAGAGGAACATCCCCGTCGCGGAGACCGCCCCCGGCGGAGCCGGCGGCGGCGACCTCACCCTGCTGGTCATCGAGGACGACCCGACGGGCACCTTCAGCGTTCCCGAACTGCTCGACGCCTCCGGGACCCGCGTCCGTATCCGCACCGCCCGGAATCTCACCGAGGCCGAGCGGCTGCTCACGGACGACGTCCACTGCATCCTCGTCGACCTCGCGCTGCCCGGCCGCGCCCAGGACGCCCTGGGACCGCTCGAGCACGTCCTGCGCCTGGCGCCCCGCCACGCCGTGCTGGCGCTGACCGCGTCCGGCGACGCGGAGCTGGCCGCCGAGGCGGTACGCGTCGGCGCCCAGGACCACCTCGTGCGCGAGGAGCTCGACGGACGCCTGCTGACCCGCGCCGTGCGGTACGCGGTGGAGCGCAAGCGGGCCGACACCGCCCAGGTGAAACTCGCCGAGTCCCGGCTGCGCGCCCAGGAGAACGCACGGCTGGAGCGCGGCCTGCTGCCCACACCCCTGCTGGAAGGCTCGGACCTGCGTTTCGCGGCCCGGTACCGCCCCGGGCGCTCGCGCGCGCTGCTCGGTGGCGACTTCTACGACACCGTCCGCACCCCGGACGGTACGGTCCACGCGATGATCGGCGACGTCTGCGGCCACGGGCCGGACGAGGCGGCGCTCGGCGTGGAACTGCGCATCGCTTGGCGAGCGTTGACCTTCGCCGGCCTGTGCGGCGACGACCTGCTCTCCACCCTCCAGCAGGTGCTGGAGCACGAGCGGGAGAGCGAGGAGATCTTCGCGACGCTCTGCACCGTCGACATAGCGCCCGACGGGCGGCGGGCGGGGCTGTGCCTGGCGGGCCACCCCACCCCGCTGATCACCCGGCACGGCAGGGCGGCGCAGCTGCTCCCCTACGACGACGGCGGTCCGGCGCTGGGTCTGCTGCCGCGTGCCCGCTGGCCGCGCCGGCAGGTGGAGCTCGGCGGCTCGTGGAGCCTGATGATGTACACGGACGGGCTCATCGAGGGCCGCCAGGGCCCGGACACCAAGCAGCGGCTGGGCCAGGACGGCATGGTCGCCATGATCAACCGGCAGCTCGCCACCGGCCTGGACGGCGAGGACCTGCTGGAGGCGGCTGTCGGCGAGGTGCGCGAGCTGAACGGCGGGGAGCTGACGGACGACGTGGCAGTACTGCTGCTGAGCAGGGACGGCACCCGCCCCTGACCGGTGACGGGTGCCATGTGCCCAGCGGGTGCCAGTCCCCAGCGGGTCACGCAGCCGGTGCCGAAGCCGGTCGCGAAACGGGTCGCGACCGCTTGGCGGGCGTCACCGGCCGCCGTTGTAGGGCCCGTACGGTCCGTCGCTGCTCGAGCCGCCGCGGCGGCCGCCGCCCCCGGAGACCTGCTGGAGCGCGGGGCGGACGTCGACGAAGAACACGATCGAGGCGATCAGGCCGGCGATCGACAGGAACAGCATGGGGACGAAGAGGTTCACCGCCACCGCGACACCGAGGATGACCAGCCAGAACGGCTTGGTCTTCTTGTCGGCCGCGCGGTAGGCGTCCTCGCGGGCCATGGCTGCCATGACCAGGGCGGCCACGGACGTGACGAGGAAGACCAGGTTGACGATCATCCAGAGCCCGAAGTCGAACTTGTCAGCCAGCATCCTCAGCACCGCCTAGTGAGTGGTTTGTGTCGCCTCGCGGTCAAGGTACCTCCGAGTCCGCCCCCGGCGCGATGAACGTGCGGACGCCGCATCCCCGCGGCGCCCGCGCATTCGCTCACTTCGAGGCAGGCGGAGTGCTCTTCTTGGCGACCGGCTTACGCGACGCAGTGGTCCTGCGCGCGGCCGGCTTCTCGTCCTTCGGCTCTGCGGCGACCGCGGCCGCGGGCTGGGCCTTCTTGTCCGCCGCGGCCTTCTCGGACGCCGGCTCGGGCTCGACGGCGACGGCGATCTCGGTGAGCTCGTCCGCCGCCTCGCCGCGCCAGGCACGCACGGTCTGCTCGCCGTGCTCGGCGACCTTCTCGTACGTCTCACGGGCCTTGACGGCGTACTCGGCGGCCACGCCGACGCCGCGCAGCGCGAGGTCCTGGGCGGTCTCGCCGAACTTCTTCAGGTCGGTGTCCAGGGTCCCGAACACCTCGGCGACCTTGGCCTGAACGGTGGCCTGCGCCTCCTTGGCCTGCGTGGTCACCTTCTCCTGCACGGCCTTGGGGTCGGTCCTGCGCACGGCCTCGAAACGGCTCGGCGCCTCGGCCGCCAGCTGCTCGATCAGCGCGGGCACCTTGCGGGCCTGCTGCACGGCGAGATCGGCGGTGCCGGCAGCGAAGTAGAGGGGGGTCGGGTCGGTGAGGGTCTTACGCAGGTCATCGGTGATGGCCATGACTGTGGTCCTCCCGGAACGCAGATCAGTTCGTCTATCGGTCGGCATCGCCCGAGTCGGCCGTGCGGGGGCCGTCAGCGGCGGTGTTCTTCGAGTCGGTGTCGTTCGAGTCGGTCTCGTTCGAGTCGGTCTCGTTCGACGTGGTGTCCGTCGAGGCGGTGTCCTTCGACGCGTCGCCGTCGGCGCCACCCGCGGCAGCGGCGGTCTCGAGCCCGTTCTCCTTGCGGAAGGACTCGTAGATCTGCAGGAGCACCTGCTTCTGCCGCTCGTTGATGGAGGGGTCGGCGAGTATGACGGCACGCGTCTCCAGCTCGTCCCGCTCCTGCTCGTCGAGAATCCCGGCCCGCACGTACAGCGTCTCCGCGGAGATCCGCAGGGCCTTGGCAACCTGCTGGAGAACATCCGCGCTCGGCTTGCGCAGCCCGCGCTCGATCTGGCTCAGATACGGGTTGGACACCCCGGCGGCGTCGGCGAGCTGCCTCAGCGACAGCTGCGCGTTGCGCCGCTGCTCGCGGAGGTACTCACCGAGATTGCCGACGTTGAGCGATGCCATAGGTCGATGGTGCACCACAGCTGCTAACTATTGCAAGCACCCGCTTGCAAAAGTGTCGCAGCCAACAGATCGCCGCGTTCGAGTGGCCAGAAGCACTCCCGTCGGTGGGACACCGGCCGGCGCCCGGTTCGCGGGCACCCGGCGAAAGCCGAGCTCACCGCGTCGCACATCGCTCGGTCCGGCCCGACATCACGCGCTTCGATCGGCTTCCTTCGCCACGCGCTCCAGGCGGCTGCGGTGGTTCTCCCACCATGCGGAGTCTCCCGGCGGGATGCTGGTGTTGCCCTTGTTCATCCCGACGGCGCCGTCCACGAGTTCACGGACGATGTCGGCGTGGCCGGCGTGCCGGTGCGTGTCGGCGATCACGCGCACCACCGCATGGTGCAGCGTCACCTCGTCCCTGCCGCTCGGCCACCACGGCACCCTGCCGACCGTGTCCAGCGGCAGCGCGTCGATCGTCGCGTCCGCGTGCGCCCATGCCCGGCGGTAGAGATCCACGATGAACTCACGTGACTCGTCGGCGGTGGCCCACATGTCCGCGTTGGGCTCGGCGCCGTCTTCGACCCAGGGCAGCGGCTCGCCGGACGGCCGTCCGAAAGTGTCGCCGAGGTAGCCCAACTCCACACCGGCCGCGTGTTTCACCAGCCCCAGGATGTTCGTGCCGGTCGGTGTCAGCGGCCGGCGGGCGTCGTACTCCGAGAGCCCTTCGAGCTTCCACACCAGGGCATCGCGGGCGGACTGCAGGTAGAAGTGCAGGTCGGTCTTCGGATCCGTTGCGTTCATGGGGCCAGTCTGCCGCTCGCGCGATCTTCCCGGCGCGGGAACGCTTGACCTCAAGTCTGGTTGAGTTCCTACGGTCGTGTGCGTCGGACCATCCACAGCGCGAACGAAGGAACCCGCCATGGAGTACTCGCACAACGACACAGAACTGCTCCGGCAGCCCATCGGTTACTGAAGCTGGGCCGCCTCCAAGGCGGTCGTCGCCCGGATACGGGAAGCCCTCGCCGGAATCGGCACCACACAGCCCCAGTTCTGGGTCCTCGGACAGGTCGCGGGGGCCGGTCGCACGAAGACCCGCGACGAGGTGATCGCCGTGCTCAGCGGCTATCTCGACGCGGGTGACCGTGCGATCGACGAGGAGATCGACACCGTCGTGGCCCGCGGCTGGGTCGCGGAGGAGGCCGGCGGCAGGCTCGGACTGACCTCGGACGGCGAGGAGTTCTTCGCCAAGGGATCGGCTCTTCAGAGGCAGCTGTGGGCCGAGCGCCACGCCGGCATATCCGACGAGGAGTACCTGACCACCCTCAAGGTGCTGCAGCGGTTCATCCACAACACCGGCGGCCGGGCCTGGCACCACTAGGGCCTCTCGTTCGGATCGCGCCGAACCACCACGGCACGCACGCCAAGATCGATAGCGTGTGCGGCATGAACGGGGACACCGCCGGCCAACGGCAGCAACGACCCGAGGGCTGGGCGGCGACACGCGCCTGGGTCGAGAAGCAACTGGGCGCGGGCGAGCGGATCGAGGCCGTCGAGCGGCTTCGCGGCGGGTGGACCTCGTCGATGCGGCGGCTGCGTGTCGCCGGCCCCGGCGGCGACGGGCGGCACCTGGTGCTGCGTTCGTTCGTCAAGCCCTTCTACGTCCGGCACGCCCCCGCCATGCTCACCCGCGAGGCGGACATCCTGACGATGCTCGGCCCGACCGACGTACCGGTGGCAACGTTCCAAGCCCTCGACGCGGACGGGGAGCACTGCGACCACCCCTCCCTGCTGATGACCCTGCTGCCCGGCAGCGTCCGGCTCGGCGAGGACGGCGCCGAACGCCGGGCCGGGCTTCTCGCCCGCCAGCTCGTCGGCATCCATCGGGTGCAGGTGCCGGAAGGGGCCCGGCCGCGTGCCTACCAGGCGTGGACGTCACCCGAGGTGGTCCGGCTGCCCGAGGCCACGGATCGTCCGGAGGTCTGGCGACGCGCCGTCGACGTCATACGCCGGGATCCGCCCGACCACCAAGGGTGCTTCCTGCACCGGGACTTCCACCCGGGGAACGTGCTCTTCACCGAAGACGCCGACGCGACACGGATCAGCGGCGTCGTCGACTGGGTGGAGACCTCCTGGGGGCCGGCGGACCTGGACGTGGCCCACTGCTCGACGGCGCTGGCGTTGCTGCACGGCCCCGACGCGGGCATGCGTTTCGCCGACCGCTACACCGCCGCGGGCGGCCGGCTGTCGCAGGACCCGGCCGCCCATCTGTACTGGCGCATGCTCGACGCCCTCGCGTTCGCTCCCGACGCGGAGAAGGTCGCGGTGCCGTGGCGGGAGCTGGGGCGTACGGACCTCACCGGGGCCGTGCTCGCCCGGCGGCTCGAGGACTACCTCCTGGCGCTGCTGCGCCGCTACGGCTGACGGGCCGGGCCCGGCTCCACCGCGTTCAGCCGGGCCATCTCCTCGTCGGAGAGCCGCAGCGCGCCCGCGGCCACGTTGTCGGCCAGGTGGTCCGGGTTGCCGGTGCCCGGGATCGCGAGCACGTGCGCCCCCTGCTGCAGCGTCCAGGCGAGCCGGATCTGCGCGGGGCTCACGCCGTGGGCGCCGGCCACGGCGAGCACCTCGGCGTTGTCCGTGCCGCTCGCCCCCGCCTCGCGCCCGTCGCCGGCGATCGCGAAGAACGGTACGAACGCCACCCCCTGCTCTCCGCAGGCCTCCAGGAACGCCCGGTGCTCGGGCGAGGCGCCGCCGACTCCGTACGGGTTCTGTACGCACACCACCGGCGCGATGGCCCGGGCCTCCGCGAGATGTCCGGGCCTGACGTTGGAGACGCCGAGGTGCCGGATGAGCCCGGCGTCCCGCAGCTCGGCCAGCACACCGAAGTGCTCGGCGAGGGACTCCGTCTGCACGCTGGGCGGAAGGCGCAGGTTCACGACGTCCAGGTGGTCACGGCCGAGCTGCCGCAGGTTCTCCTCGACCTGGCCCCGTAGCTGCGCCGGCGTCGCCCACCACCACTCCCCCGACGGATCACGTCCGGGCCAGACCTTGCTGGTGATGACGAGGTCGTCCGGATACGGCGAAAGGGCCCGGTTGATCAGCTCGTTGGCGGAGCGTGTCGAGGAGAAGTAGAACGCAGCGGTGTCGATGTGGTTCACCCCGAGCTCGACGGCCTTGCGCAGCACGGCGATCGCCCGGTCCCGGTCACTGGGGCCGCCGCCCGCATTCGTCGTCAGCCGCATGGCGCCGAACCCGACCCGGTTGACTGTCAGGTCGCCCAGCTTCCAACTTCCCGCGGCCGCCGCGGTGATCGTCTGTGAAGTCATGCGCGGAGTCTGACACGCGGCCCGGCGGACCGCCCGCGCCGAACGGGCGGCGGGCGCCTGCCGCGAACGGTCGGTCAGGAACGCCCAGTTCCGGCGGCAGCGGACGGCTGTGCAGGATGTCGAGGCGGGAGACGGCCCGGGTGAGCGCCACGTAGAGCCTGTGCAGTCCGCGCGCTTCCGCCTCGACGATCGCCGCCGGTTCCACGACGACGACATGGTCGTACTCGAGGCCCTTGGCGAGCGTTGCCGGCAGGACACTGACCCGTGCGCGCTCCTTGTCGGACAGACGGGGTGCGAGCGCATCGCGCAGGTGTTCCGTGGCCTGGCCGGCCGCCGCGATGACACCGACCGATCCCTCGCGCGCCAGGGCGTCGCGCACGACAGGGACCACGGCCGCGGCCGTGTCGTCGACGCCGTGGATCGTCAGCTCGCCGTCCCGGCGCAGCGACCGGGCCCGCGGCACGTCGACGTCCAAGGCTCCGACGAGACGGTTGGCGAGGTCCACGATCGCCGCCGGCACCCGGAAGCCCGCCGTCAGGGCGACCACGGTGGCGCGTTCCTTGCCCAGGTGGGCGAGCTGCCGCGGCCAGTCGCGCGCGGCCCACGGCGTGGTGCCCTGGGCGAGGTCACCGAGCACGGTGAGGGAGCCGAATCCCGCCCTGCGGGCGATGGCACGGCACTGCATCGGCGACAGGTCCTGTGCCTCGTCGACGACGATGTGCCCGTAGCCTTCGGGGCGTTCGATCAGGCCGGCGAGCTCGTCGAGCAGGACGAGATCGGCGGCGGACCACTTCGCGGACCGGTACGAGCGCGGGGGCTTCGCCCACCGCAGGGCGTCCCGCTCGGCCGCTGTCAGGAGCGGGTCGCGGGGATCGGTGAGCACCTCGGCCAGCACCTCCTCGGGCAGCGCCTTCGGCCACACCGCGTCGACGAACGCGCCGACCGCCCGCGCCCTGGCGATCTTGCGCACCCATGCGGCACTCACCGGCCCTGCCCGCCGCTCCGCCTGGAGCTGCAGGGCGCGGACGGCGCGACTGCGCACCCGTTCGCGGCCCACGGCGTACGGCGGCGCCTCCTCGCGGGCATCGGCAACGATCCGCTCCAGGTCGCCGAGCGGCACGCGCCAACGGTAGGAGCCGTCGGGGACGGCGAGCGGCTCCGTCGGCGGTACGACCCGCGCGTACAGGGCGCGATGCAGTACGGCCGCCATGCGGATGTCGTGCTTGAGGGCCGCGGCGGCATGCGAGTCCTCCTGCCGCGTCCCGTGCCGTGCGATCTCGTCGTCGACGGTCGACTGGCGGATGTCGATCTCGCCGAGCGCGGGCAGCACTTCGGCGATGTAGGACAGGAAGGTCCGGTTGGGGCCGAGGATCAGCAGGCCGCTGCGCTTGATGCGCTGCGGATACGTGTAGAGCAGATACGCGGCGCGGTGCAGGCCGACCGCGGTCTTGCCGGTGCCCGGGGCACCCTGGACGCAGACGGTGTCGGCCAGTTCGGCGCGTACGAGATCGTCCTGTTCGGGCTGGATGGTGGCGGCGATGTCGCGCATCGGACCGACGCGCGGCCGTTCGATCTCGTCGGCGACGATCGCGCTCGCGCGTGCGGCCGCTCCGGTGGCGTCCGGCCCGCCGAGGTGCTCGTCCTCCAGGCCGGTCAGGTCGGCGGAGTCGCCGTCGCTGCCCGGTGCCCAGCCGAACCGGCGGCGCACGGCGACGCCCTGGGGGTCGTGGGCGCTCGCCTGGTAGAAGGTGCGCGAGACGGGCGCGCGCCAGTCGATGACGAGCGGCGGGTCGGCGGGGCGACGGCTGATGCGGCGGCGGCCGATGTGGTGGCTCCGGCCGTCCTCGTGGTCGAGACGGCCGAAGAACAGCGGCCCGGGCGGTTGTTCGCGCAGTTCCCGTGCGTGACTGCGGAACTGGCGGCCGAGGGCCTCGGCGTCCGCGCCGGACGCGGACACGTCGGCGCCGGTGGCGACCCGGTGGTCCGCGCCGTCCACCATGGCGGTCATGGCGGCGCGGCAGGTTTCGTGGAAGGCCCGCTCCCGGGCCAGGTCGTGGTCGAGTGACGTCATTCCCCTCATACACAGGAGAATAACGCAACCGAGTCACATTTTTAACCGAGCATCATTCCAGCCCGTCACGCAGCTGCGCGAACGCCTGGTCCGCCGCCGCCACCGCGTCCGGAGCGACCTCCACCGCACGCTCACCCGCCGCGATCCGCCGCCAGTTCTCCTCCGCGAGGATGCGCTGCACGGCCGCGATCTGCCCCGCCGCGAGCCGGGCGCCGAGCCCCTCCGCACCGGCCGCCCCCAGCGCGTCCGCCAAGGCCGCCTCGGACCTGCCCTGATAGGCGGGCAGCCGCGCGACCAGGCTGGGGGTCCCGTACAGCAAACGGTGGAAGGCGAGCACCCGCTCGTCGTCGTTCAGCCCGGTCACCGGGTCACGCCGCTCCAGGCCGTCGAGGAAGTGCCGGTGAAGCGCCGTGAGCGGCGAGACCCCGGCGGGCCGCGCCGCCACCACGCGCGCCGCCTCGTCCTCGTGGTCGGCGAACCGGTGCAGCACCAGGTCCTCCTTGGCCGGGAAGTACCGGAAAAGGGTCGGCTTGGAGACGTCGGCCGCGGCCGCCACCTCGGCGACGGACACGGCGTCGAAGCCCCGCTCGAGGAAGAGCGCGATCGCGGCCTCCGAGATCGCGCGGTACGTCAACAGCTTCTTGCGCTCCCGCAGCCCCATCTCGCCCTTCACGCCTCGACGCCCCCTTCGCGCGGGCCGGCGCCCCCGCCGTCCACGCTGCCGCTGCCTGGGCCGTTCACCCGGCCGCGTCTGTCGATCAGCACCTGCACCCCGTCCATCAGGCGCTCCAGACCGAACACGAACTCGAAGTCCGCGCTGTCGGGTTCGTGCATCACCCTCGACTCCAGCAGTTTGGCGAGCGCCGGATAGCGCTCGGGGTCGGCGAAACGCTCCAGGGTCTCGGCGTAACGGCCCATGACCACCTCGGCGGATTCCCCGCTCGCCGCGATCGCGGCACCCAGGTCCGCCATGAGCAGGGCCTCGTTGCGCACGAAGCCGCCGACCAGCAGGATGACCGAGATCTTCTCGCCCTCGTCGAGACCCGTGTCCGCGAGGGCGGCGAGCCCCCGGTCCCACCAGGCGACCGAGTTGGGTGTGGCCGGCGGGCCGGAGATGGGGATGCGCAGCATCCACAGGTTCCGGTGGAACACCTCGCGCTGCGCCCACGCCCACGCCTCCAGCGCCTCACGCCAGCCGGTGCCGGGCGGCGGGGGCGCTGGCGGCAGGCCGACGGCCGCCTCCTGCATCAGGATGTAGAGCTCGTCCTTGGCGGCCACGTACCGGTACAGGGACATCGTCGAGACGCCGAGCTCCTTGGCGACCCGCCCCATGGAGACGGCCGCGAGCCCCTCGGACGACGCCACGGCGGCGGCGGCCGCGACGATCCGCTCGACGCCGATGCCCGGCTTGGGCCCCTTGCCCGGGCGCTCCCGCAGCCCCCACGCGGCCTCGATGCTCGCGGGCAGCCCGGTGCTGGTCCGCGCACCGCCCGGTCCGCGCCTACGTCCGTCGCCCGCCATCGCTCCGCCGCCTCCGCCGCTTCCGCCACCGGGTTCGGCCCCGGGCTTTCTCGCGCTTGACGCCCATCCTAGTAATGCGTAACCCTTACACAGTAACGCGTATGACATACGCAGAAGCAGGCCGAGGCCTGCGCACAGGCATGCGCAGGCGCAGCGCCGAAGGGGGTTCCCGCAGATGAGCACAGACCGACCACCGGCCACCGACGGGCCGGCCATCGAGGCCACAGGGCTACGCAAGGCGTACGGAAAGGTGACGGTGCTCGACGGCGTCGACCTCAAGGTCGACCAGGGCACCGTCTTCTCCCTGCTCGGGCCCAACGGCGCCGGCAAGACGACAACCGTGCGGATCCTCGCCACGCTCACCGCACCGGACGCGGGGCGCGCCCGCGTCGCCGGCCACGACGTGCTGACCGAGCGGAGCCACGTACGCCGCGCCATCAGCCTCACCGGCCAGTTCGCGGCGGTGGACGAGAAGCAGACCGGCGAGGAGAACCTCCGCATGATGGCCCGCCTCAGCGGCCGTTCCCGCACCGCGGCCCGTCGCCGTGCCGCCGAGCTGCTGGAACGCTTCGACCTCACCGGCGCCGCCCACCGCCTCGCGGCCACCTACTCGGGAGGAATGCGCCGCCGGCTCGACCTCGCCGCCGGGCTCGTCGGCGACCCCGGCGTCGTCTTCCTGGACGAACCGACGACCGGGCTCGACCCGCGCAGCCGTCAGGAGCTCTGGCAGGTGGTGCGCGACCTCTCCGGCCGGGGCACCACCGTCTTCCTCACCACGCAGTACCTGGAGGAGGCCGACCGGCTGGCCGACCGCATCGCCGTCATGGACGGCGGCCGCGTGATCGCCGAAGGCACCGCCGGTGAGCTGAAGGCCAGGGTCGGCGGCCACCGTCTGGACCTGGTCTTCGCCGACTCGGCGGCATACCGGCGGCACGAGGCGCGCGCCGTGCACCGCTCCCCCGAAACCCTGACACTCGGCCTTCCGACCAGCGGCACGGCGGCCGAGGTGCGGGCCCTGCTCGACGAGATCGATCCGGCCCGGAGCGACGTGACCCGCTTCTGTCTGCACACGACGACGCTCGACGACGTGTTCCTCTCCCTCACCCGGCCCGGCGCCCCTACCGAAGAGGAGCCCGCCCATGTCTGAAGCGACCGGCACCGCCGGCCTCCTGACCCCGGCACTCACCATGACCGGCCGCTGCATCCGCCTCAGCCGCAGGGACGTCGACGCGGTCATCACCTCGATGGTGCTGCCGGTCATGCTGATGCTCGTCTTCGTCTACTTCTTCGGCGGCGCCATCAACACCGGTACGCAGTACGTCGACTACGTGGCGCCCGGCATCCTCGTCCTGTGCGCCGCGTTCGGCTCGTCCGGCACGGCGGTGCGGGTAAGCGAGGACATGAAGGGGGGCATCATCGACCGCTTCCGCTCCCTCGACATCAGCGGCACGTCGATCCTCGCCGGCCATGTGGTGGCCAGCACCCTGCGCAATCTCTTCTCGACCGCGCTCGTCCTGGCCGTCGGCGTACTGATCGGCTTCCGCCCTTCGGCCACCCCGATGGGATGGCTCGCCGCCGCGGGCATCCTGACCGTGTTCCTGGTGGCCCTGTCCTGGCTCTCGGCGGCGGTCGGTCTGCTCGCGAAAACGCCGGAAGCGGCGGCGGGTTTCACCTTCTTCATGATGTTCCTGCCCTATCCGAGCAGCGCGTTCGTCCCCATCGACACGATGCCGACCTGGCTCCACGGCTTCGCCGACCACCAGCCCGTGACCCCCCTCATCGAATCCCTCCGCGGCCTCCTCCACGCCCAACCGGTCGGCTCGGCACCCTGGCAGGCACTGGCGTGGTGCGGCGGGATCCTGGCCGTGGCGGTGGGAATGTCGGGGGTGCTGTTCAAGGCGCGGACGTCGTGAAGTGACCAAGAGCTCTAGGCGGCGGGAGCGGCAGGAGCGGCGTGTGCCAGCGCCTGCGCTATCCGCCGCCGGCTCGGCACGCGACGCATACCGAGCGGCCTGCGCGCTGCCCGCAGTACGGCCTCGATGCCGGCGACAGAGCGCTCACGGCCGGCCCGGTCCGGACAGCGCGCGAAGTCGAGCGCCAGCCTGATCACGTCGATGTGAACCGACTGCAGCCGCTCGAAATCCAGGTAGATCCTCAGAGCCCTGCGGTGGCCCTCCAGCGCCGCGGGGTGGCTGTGGCGCAGTGCCGTTCGCCATGTCGCGCGCACCACCCGTCGTTCCGCCCGCTTCGCGTACCGCATACGGGAGAGATGCGAGGCGATCTCGTACACCGGGTCCCCGAAGAGGGCGAGCTCCCAGTCGATCAGCGACAGCCGCCCGTCGGGGCCGACGATGAGATTGCCGCGATGGATGTCCGTGTGCAGGAGCACGAACGGCCTCTCCCCGAGTGAGCCGGCGCGCTCCAGCAGCCGCGCGAAGGCGTCGTCGGGCACCTGCAGCGCCGAGAACAGGGCCTGCTGGTCCTTACCGTGGCGCCTTTTCACCTCGGTCTCGGTGAAATCGACAAGGGTGCGCAGGAAGCCGGCGCAGTCCCCGTCCCGGGGCCAGCCGTCCGGGCACGCCGGCAGCCGGGCGGAGGGCACCGCGGCCAACTGCCGGAACAGCTCCCCCAAGGACTCGATGTGCGCACGGCCCACCGCACCGCCGTCTCCCACCAGGTCCGCCAGCGTCCGGCCCGCGGCGAAGGAATGCACGGCGAAACCGGGCCGGTCGGCGAGGACCCGGGGACTGTCCGCAACCCGGCCCTCGATGGCGCCGAGGACCTCGCCCTCCGGCCAGATCCGCAGATTGAGCTGGACGGCGTCGGTGATCGGGGCCCGTAGCTTCACGATCGCTCCGGACGGCAGCGCGACGGACCGGGCCAGCGCGGGAGGAAGCCGCGCGCAGTGGTTGCGGTGGTAATAGCCGGTGAGCGGGGTGCTCTCGGCTGCCGTCCGGTACAGCGACTCCCAACTGTCCACGACGCGGCCGGAGTCGCTGCGCGCTACATCGGGCATGCGGCTCCTGCGCTCTCGAGGCCGAAGTCACGGACGGGTCGTCACCTACCGCCGATCAACTTCATACCCAACAGCAGCCGGAGCCTCAAACCCCTTGCGCCGCAACAAAGTCGTGAAGCAGGGACTCGATGTCGGGGACGGCGTGCACCACGTCCAACGGATCCGTGTCCTGCCATCGGCCCGGATCGGCGTGCACTCCGATGAAGTGGACACCCGCCGCGCGCGCCGCGCGCGCGTCCGCCCCCGAGTCACCGATCATCACCGCGTCCGCGGCCCTCGTCCGGCTCGCTCGAAGCACACGGAGCAGCCCGTCGGGGTGCGGTTTCATCAAGGACGGATCCTCGGGCCGGCCGATGAGCCCGGCGGTGAAGAACCCGGAGAGCTCATGGCGGTCGAGATAAGCGCGCACGGCCGCCTCGCAGTTGTTGGAGACGACGGCCATCCGCACGCCACCCCGCCTGAGCCGGACCATGGCCTCCCGCGCGCCGGGCGTCGGGGTGGCGGTCTCCGCCGCCTCCGTCTCTTCCTCGTCCAGCCGTTTACGGACGGTCCTGATCACGTCGGGGGCATCACGCCGATGGGTGGCATCCACCCGCCGCAGCACTTCCAGCGGGTCGCGCTCACCGGTGATTCCGGCTGCGGCGCAGTCGTCCGCTCCTATCAGCGTGCAGAGCCTCTCGGCGATACCCGAGGCTGCGTTGCCGGCGAACAGATCACATACGGGGCCGTCGAAGTCCCACACGACGAGGGAGGCACTGGACAGCAGACCCCATGGCGGGGTGGAGGTGGAGGTTTCTGTGGTCACGGTTGGTTGACGAAGTCCGCATCCTGGGCCAGCAGGTCCCAATAGGAGTCGAAGAAGGACTGCGCTGTCTCCACCTTCAGTGCCTGGTCAGGCTTGGAGTACGGAAAAAGCGTGGCGCCGAGTCCGAGCGAGTTGAGGGTTGTGCCCTCCTGCTCCTCGCCCTCGACCTGATCCGGATCCGTGCCCTCCAGGGTGTAGTAGCCCTCGAGCAGCAGATCCTGGTTCAGCAGGTACATCTTGCCGGTCGGCGTGAGGGGCACGGTCCTGATCCGGACCGACACCTCCGCGACGAGCCTCTGTCGCTTGAGACTACGCAACTCGCTCCGCAGCGAACGGGAACACTGGATCAACGTGTCACGGTGTCGCTGGCGCGGCCGCTCGTCCTCGGGGTCGTCGAGGGACGCGGGGAACGCCAGCCTGATCTTCGGGTCGGGAAGCATCAGCCGCAGCGAGATGCTCCGTGGCTGGATTTCGCGGTCGTGGATTCGGGTGATCTGCGCCCCCAGGTGCCGATTCATCGTCTCCGACGTCAGGGAGAACACATCCATGGTGATGTGCTCCGCCTCGAAAGCGGCTTGAAGGTGGGGGTGGAGCGTCTCCAGCGCCGGACGGGCACTCGCCGGGACACCCGGCGCCGTGGCGCCGGCGGAGCCTGCCTGAGCAGGCAGAACACGGGCTCCACTGCCCTGGCGGGACTCGATGAGACCTTCGTTCCGCAGGATCCGCAGCGCGGTGGTGACCGTCGCGCGTGAGACGTCGAAGTCGTCGACCAACTCCCTTTGCGTGGGCAGCAGCTTGCCGACTCCGTACACGCCGCTGCGGATGCGGGACCTCAACTGCTCCGCGACGTACTCGTACTTCCTGCCGTCGTCACCTGCTTGTCCGCGTGTTGGCACCACCACACCGTACAACTACTGCGAGGACAGGCGTAATTGTCTTGTCGAATCAGCCAGGACCGGTCCACCTCAGCATGACCGGGCAATTTCCAGTCAACTGGCCCAGACAATAGTCATACAAGTTTACCGGCATGCATTCAGCGGGAAGACAAATAATAGGTCAACCGGCTCCATTTGTCCGGTACTTGACTGCTCGAGCGAACATCCACGGGGCGCCCTGGCCGGGTACAACGGCGTGCGGGCAGGGGGCGCTCCCCGCCGTTTGAAGGAGGGGACCCCCATGCCCTTGCTCGCCCTTGTACTCGCAACCTTCGCCCTCGGCTTCGAGCAGCTCGTCCAATGGCAGTTCGGCGCCATGGGCGTGGTGGGTCTGGCCATGCTGACCATCGGGGTGAAGGCCAGGAGCGCGACCTGCACAGCCATCGGCTCCATCATCCTTGTCCTGCTGCTGACGCAGCCGGGCCGGTGACCTGCCACTGTCCGGCGTCGCCGGACCACGCCCTGGACCAGGCCCACCGGGGCCGGTCCGGGGCGCCCTCAGAACACGTCCGGGCACCACGGCCTGCGCCCCGGGCGGAAGAGCCCGTCCGCCGTCTTCGCCGCACCCGAGCGGTGCTCGTCGAGGCGGCCGAGGGCCGACAGGCGCGTCGCGGACTCGTCGCCCAGGTAGAGCGTGGCCAGCTCACCGACCTCCAGGGTGAGGTCCGGGGACCCGCTGGAGGGCGTACAGGTCGCGCCGTCCGGGGAGGCGTCCAGGCGGAAGCGGCCGCCGGCCAGGCCTGCCGCGTCGGCGACCTCGAGAACCAGCGTGCCCGACGTCGGGTAGGTACGGGCCTCCAGCGCGGCAGGGACGTCCAAGAGGCGCAGCCACAGGAAGTCCGCGTGCGTGACGACGCGCGCCGCACGCGGGTCGGGCAGGAGGTGGGGCAGCAGATCGTCGGGGGCGCGGTAGCCGGAGCGGACCGTGACGATCCAGTCGATCGAGCAGACGAAACGCCACAGCGCGCGCTCGGCGGCCGGGGTGCGGGCGATCAGATCACGCACCGTGGCCGTGTTGAGGGGTTGCTTGGCGTCTCCCCACTCGTCGTCCGCGGCGTATGTGAGCAGCCCGTCGACCGAGCCGTCCGCCGAGCGGTAGACCGCGTGGAACGGCTCCGTCCACGGGTGCGAGGCGAGCCGCCTCAGGCCCGTGGCGACCTGCCACCAGCGCTCGTCCCGGTCGACAAGGCCGTGCTGTGCGGCCGCGAGCCGCCCGTGGAGTTCCGGGCCGAGCTTGCGGACGTCCGTGCCGTCGACCAGGTCGATCCGGCCGCCGTCGTCCGGGCCCGACCGGCGCGGGTCCAGACCGGCACGGGGGACGTCGACCGACCACTGAGTGGTCGTGGTGGCCGGGCCGTAGCCGTACCGGCCGTAGATCGGGTACTCGGCGGCGATCAGCGTCGAGACCGTCTCACCGCGCTCCTTGGCCTCGGACAGCTCGGCATCCATCAAAGAGCCGAGCAGGCCGCGCCGGCGGTGGGTCGGGGAGACGGTGACGTTCGAGACGGCGCTCGCGGCGAGCCGGGCGCCACCCACTGTGGTGAGCTGCTGGCCGAAGGACCGGAACGTCGCCACGCACCGGCCCTCGTCGAACGCGCCCCTGACCCGGCCGAGGTCCGTGGCGGCCCGGCGCTCGGCGGCTTCCTCATCCGTGACCACCGGCGGCCGGAGGAAACCGGTGGCCAGCGCCCTCAGCCAGTCGGGGTACTCGGACTCGGCGATCAGGCGCGTTTCGACGGTCATGCCGACACGCTAGGCGTGCGCGGCCGGGCCCCGCACCCGGATTTCCGGCCCCGCCCGTCGCCCCCCCGAGGCTCGTCAGAACGCCGCCCGGATCGATCCCACCTCGACGCCCCCGCCGAGCAGCGGCATGCTCCCGATCCGGTCCAGCTCGGGCGACTCGACGCCCATCAGCCGCAGCGTCCGCGCCAGCACCGGCCCCAGCGCCCGCGTCGCCCCGTCCTCGACCTTGAAGGCGAGCGCCCTGCCGTCCGCCAGCGCCACAGCCTGCACCGCCTCCGCGCCCATCTTGGAGAGCGAGCCGGGCACCCCGCGCATCAGCCAGGTGTCGGGGCGGCGCGTACCGGCCACGTACTCGGGGTGCGCGCGCATCGCGTCGGTGACACGGCGCTCCGCCGAGCCGGGTGCGGCGAGCACGAAGTGCCGGAAGGCGCGGGCCAGCCCGGTCAGGCTGATCGCCATGAGCGGCGCGCCGCAGCCGTCCGTACCGACGGCCGTCACCGCTTCGCCGGCCGCCTCCTCGACCACCGTGTGGACCAGCTGCTGCAGCGGGTGCGCCGGGTCGAGGTAGCTCGTGCGGTCCCAGCCGTTGGCGGCGCAGGCGGCGAGCATCGCGGCGTGCTTGCCGGAGCAGTTCATGGCGACCTTGTCGCGTACGTGCCCCGACGCCAGGTACGTCTCCGCCTCGACCGGGTCCAGCGGCAGGTCGGGCGGCGTCTGCAGCTCACCCGCGGACAGGCCGTGCTCGGCGAGCATCTTGCGCACAAGATCGAGGTGAAAGCTTTCGCCCGAGTGGCTGGCCCCCGCCAGCGCGAGGCGCTCCCCATCCAGGTCGAGCCCGGCGCGCAGCACGGCCGCGGCCTGCATCGGCTTGTTGGACGAACGCGGGAACACGGGCAGGGACGGGTCGCCGAGCGCCAGCTCCACACTGCCGTCCGCCGCCAGGACGACGAGCGAGCCCCGGTGGCGCCCCTCCACGAAACCGGAGCGGACGACCTCCGCGAGAACCGGGGGTATCGCGAGGGTGCTGGAGGAGGACGAGGCGGACATGGGCGGCCTTCCGGGCAGGGGACCCGCACCGGAAGGATCGCTTCACGTGAGCAGGTCGTCTACTTGTGCTTCGCCTTCACGGTACCTGCGGGCGATCTCCGCGCTGCAATCGTCGGCGGTCCGCTGGAGCAGCCGGCGGCGGTGCGAGACCTGCTGCTCATAGCCGAGCAGCCGTCCCATCGCCGCGTGGAGCTCCTCGTCCGTACGGGCGTCGAGGTCGGACAGCTCCACCTCATCGAGCATGTCGGAGGCGAGGCGCCGGTACTCCTCGCCGCGTGGCGTGGAGAGCGTGACGTGACGGGCGGAGGAGCCCCGCCGGGAGGGCGCGTCGGCGAGGATCTCCGACAGCCGGTCGACGAGCTGCCGGTCGACCGGCAGCCGGTCCCCGACCGGCGTGCCGGGGGCCGTACGGCGGGCCAGCTCGGCGCGGAGGATGTCGATACGGCCCTGCACCAGCCGCCGCACATAGCTGAGGTCGGCCTCGTCGCGCTGGGAGTCGCGGCGGAGCGTGCGCAGCTCGGGCAGGCGCAGTGCGCCCAGGTCGTGCTCCGGGTGCTCCGGCAGCTCCCCGCCGCTGCGCTGCCGCGGCGGCCGGTTCGCCGGAACGGGTCGCTGCCGCCGGATCGGTACGGGACCGAGCGACTGCCCGGCGCCAGAAGTGCTCATCTGCGTAGTCCGTCCCCTCGACCGGTGCATGGGCCTCCCCAGGCCCGGAGGGCCGAGGGGTTGCACCGCCTTGGTGCATGGTGCCACTCCGATACGTCCCGTCGCAGGCGCTCTGCACCCGTTCGGCCCTGAATGGCGGTGCGGACGACCCCGATAGGTTGGCCTGTATGCGTGCAGTGGTGCAGAGGGTGGACGGGGCGAGCGTCGTGGTGCCCGGTGAATCGGGACCGGAGACCGTCGGCGAGATCGTCGGGGAAGGGCTGTGTGTGCTGGTGGGGGTGACCCACGAGGACACCAAGGAGAAGGCGGCCCAACTCGCCAGGAAACTATGGTCGGTTCGTATGCTCGAGGACGAGAAGTCCTGCTCGGACGTGGGCGCGCCCCTGCTGGTGATCTCGCAGTTCACCCTCTACGGGGACGCCCGCAAGGGCCGCCGCCCCACCTGGAACGCGGCGGCGCCCGGCCCGGTGGCCGAGCCGCTCGTGGACGAGGTGGTGGCGCAGCTGCGGGCACTCGGCGCGCAGGTGGAGACGGGACGGTTCGGAGCGCGGATGAGCGTCTCGCTCACGAACAACGGCCCGTTCACCGTGCTGATCGAGATCTGAGCCGGGGACCAGGGCCCCGAGCCCGGCGCGGCCGAGGCCCTGGCCCTTGCCCGAGGCCCTGTTTCGCCGCGGCCCTACGGCTCGACGACCGTCTCCTGTGCGGCCGGGGTCGAGCCCGCCAGCAGCTCGGCGTCCACCGGCACATTGCGCTTCACCAGCGCGAGCGCGATCGGACCCAGCTCGTAGTGGCGGGCGGATGTCGTGACGAAGCCCAGCTGGCGGCCCTCGTCCCCGTCGGACGCGAGCCGCACCGGGGTTCCGGGCGGCGGCAGGTGCACCTCGCTGCCGTCCAGGTGGAGGAAGACGAGACGGCGCGGCGGCTTCCCCAGGTTGTGGACACGGGCGACGGTCTCCTGGCCGCGGTAGCAGCCCTTCTGGAGGTGGACCGCGCTGCCGATCCAGCCCAACTCGTGCGGGATGGTGCGGTGATCGGTCTCGAAGCCCAGCCGCGGACGCCTGCTCTCCACCCGCAGCGCCTCGTACGCGAGGATGCCCACGGCCGGACCGGCCTTCGCCGAGTACGACTCGAGGTCGGCCCGCGGCAGGAACAGGTCCCGGCCGTGCGCCGTCTCGCGTACGACGACGCCCTCCGGCACCTCCGCGATGGACCCGGCCGGCAGGTGGACGACCGCGAACTCGTCGGTGCGGTCGGCGACTTCGGCCTTGTAGAAGAACTTCATCGACTCGAGATAGCCGACCAGCGCCTCACGCGTGCCCGGCTCGACGTGCGCCCAGACCGTCTCACCGTCGTCGACGAGATACAGGGCGTGCTCGATGTGGCCGTGGGCGGAGAGGATCAGCGCCTCCGTGGCCTGGCCGGCAGGGAGGTCGCTCACATGCTGGGTGAGCAGCAGATGCAGCCAGCTCAGCCGCTCCTCGCCGGTCACGGTGACGACGCCCCGGTTCGAGAGGTCGACGAATCCCTTGCCGTCGGCGAGGGCACGCTGCTCGCGGAACAGGTCGCCGTAGTGCGCGGCGACCCCTTCGTCGCGCCCCTCGGCGGGGACCGCGCCGGGCAGGGACAACAGAGGGCTGGTCGATGACATGGCCCCAGCCTACGACTCGGCTTCCGCTGCCTTCACTGTGCAGTCCCGGCAACGGCCGAAGATCGCGAAGTGCTTCATGTCCGTCTCGAAACCGAAGGTGTCGCGCAGCTTCGCGGTGAAGTCGGCGGCGATGGTGACGTCCGCCTCGATCACGTCCGTGCAGTCCCGGCACACCAGGTGGAGATGGTGGTGCCGGTCGGCCAGATGGTAGGTCGGGGCGCCGTGCCCGAGATGGGCATGGGAAACCAGTCCCAGTTCCTCGAGCAGCTCCAGCGTCCGGTAGACGGTGGAGATGTTCACCCCCGACGCGGTCTTGCGCACCTCGACGAGGATGTCGTCCGGGGTGGCGTGCTCGAGGGCGTCGACGGCTTCGAGGACAAGCTGGCGCTGCGGTGTCAGCCGGTAACCGCGCTGCCGCAGATCACTCTTCCAGTCGGTGCTCACCACGCCCCCCAGTGTAGGCAGCCGCGCACCCGGCCCCGCCGGACCGTTCGGAGACCGTCTCCGGGAAAGGAGACGGCCTGCTCCAAGGAGACGGCCTACTTGAAGAAGGCGATCCCGTCGTCCGGCAGGTCACCCAGGTCCTTGGCCCAGGACTCGACCTGCTCCGGGGTGACGACCTTCTTCAGGTGCGCCGACATGTACGGCCGGAGCGGCACGTCCGGGGTGGCCTTCTCGCCCACCCACATCAGGTCGCTCTTGACGTAGCCGTAGAGACGCTTGCCGCCGGTGTACGGGCCGGAGGCCGCGGTGCGCGCGACGGCGTCGGTGACCAGGTCGATCTGGGGCTTCTGGTCGGCGAGCTCGCCGTACCAGACCTCGACGATGCCCTGGTCGCGGACCATCACGACCTCGACCTTGCGGTCCTTGTCGATGCGCCAGTAGCCGCTCTCGCTCTCCAGCGGCTTGACCTTGTTGCCCTCGGCGTCGAGCACCCACGAGTGCGAGACGTACTCGACGAAGTCCCGGCCGTCGTGGCTGAAGGTCACGGACTGGCCGAAGTTGCACTTCTCGGCGCCGGGGAAGTCGGAGACGCCCGCGCCTTCCCACGTACCGAGGAGGAACGCGAGGGGGACGAGGTCCGGATGCAGGTCGGACGGGATCTCGATCATGAGCAGCTCTGTCGATCTGTAGTGATACGGGGGACTATCGCTGGCCCTGGTACAGCTTCTTCACGGTCAGACCGGCGAAGGCGAGGACGCCGACGCAGACCAGAACCAGCAGAGCTTCGAAGAAAACGATCACGGGGTGCTCCTCGAATGAGCGTGAAGGCGATAGCGGGCCGGACCCCAGCTTAGTGGGCCCGGGTCCGGCCCGTTCCGTGAGGTCCGCGTCAGCCGAGCAGCTGGTTCTGCAGGATCACCGTCTGGTGGAACGGAACGAGCGGGACCGTCCCCTTACGGGAGACCACGACGAGCGCGATGGTGTCGCCGGCGGTCACGTACGCGTGCCGGACATGGACCGGGCCGCGGGGTGCGGCCTCGTCATAGACGTAGCGCTCGGTGGAGGCCACCTTGGCATCGTGCATGTACTTCTCGTCGTACGAGGACATCTCCTCGACGTCCGCCGGGCGGAGCAGCGTGTCCGGCGCACCGCCGAGCTGCTCGGTGAAATAGTGGCCCGCGATCGCCGAGGTGTGGAAGCGGAGCAGGAAGATGCGGGCCGACGTGCCGTCGGGCATCGACCATCCGCGCGCCACGACATGACGCAGGCCCCCTTCCTTGAGGTGCTCGCGCAGGCTCTCCCGGCTGTCCTCGGCGTACTCCTTCAGATACCGGTCGACCGGTACCCTGCTGCGCTCACCGGCCAGGGTCGCGTCCGGCCTGCTTCCCGCCGGGGCCGGGAGCAGCAGCTGCTCCAGGTCCGCGTAGTGGATCTCGCCCGGGTTCTCCTGGACGAACGGCAGGGGCGCACCGGGCGGCAGCGCCGGCTTGGTGAGCTTCGGGTAGTCCCAGCGGCCGTCGCTCAGTGTGGACAGTCCGGGCACATCGGTGCGCTCCTGCGACGCGATACCGAACGCGGTACCGGTGCCGGCAGCGGCGAAGACGAGCACGGCGGCCGTCCACCGCAGCACGGCCCGCAGCTTCCGCCGGTCGCGGGGTTCCTGCGGCACGAGCAGCTCGGGCTCCGTCATGGAGGCCGGCGCGGCCGCGACAACAATCTGGTCGGTCACACGGACTCCCCGGGCGAAGCGATGTGGTCGAGCTGATCACGTACCATGGCCGCGATCGTCCCGGTGGGCAGCGACTTGGTGCCGTACGCGTACATGGTCACGAACACTTCGCCGACGTGCCCCGTGCACATCATGGCGTCCAGTTCCACGTCGTCGATCTTGGGCAGCAAGTGACACGCGGCTTTCGGATGGCCCTTGATCTTCGGGCCCTTCCGGAACACTCGGAGCGTGTCACCCATCGCCTTCTGGAACTCGGCCATGTCGCGCACGGCCTTGGTGTTCTCCATCTGGGTCAGCCGGGTCTCGACGACGTACCTTCCGTCGATCGGACGGTAGCTGCGCATGGCGAGGCCCTTGACCCGGAGCTTGTCGACGGCCTTGTCATGCTGTTTGCGCTGCGCGCTCGGCAGGCCGCGTGAACCCTGCTTGAGGAGGGCGACGGCCCGCTGGGCATCGACCACGCTGTCGTTGCCGAACTCCTCGACATCCGGCCCCGGCATGTGTTGGACGGACAGCGGCAGCAGCTGGGCGGCGAGTCCGGTGGGCTCGGGAGGCGGGAAGTCCAGCTCAGGATGCTCGGCCGGCTCGGCCCAGATGACTGTGGGCGCCGTACGGTCCGCCTCTTTCAGGGTCGACCATCCCCAGGCGCCTCCCCCGGCGAGCAGGGCGAGGCTCAACGCCGTGGCGACGAGCGCCACCGGGAATGGGCGCCGCTTCCGAGCAGGGGCGGCCTGCTCCGGCTGCTCCGGCTGCTCGGGCTGTTCGGGCTGTTCGGGCTGTTCGGTCACAGTCGCTCCAACTGGCGCTTGGCGAGCGACTTCAAGTCCCGTTCGTCGACCGGTCCCGAGTTGTTCGCGTACTCGATGATCATCACGATGTCACCCCGCCATGCCACCGCGCGGCCCTGGTACAAGGGCTCGTATCCCGCCTCGCGCAGGGGCTTGTCGAAGACATAGGTGCGTCCGTTGGCGCTGCCCGGTATGGGCTCGCCCTCGTTCCCCGCCCAGTCGTCGCCGTCCAGATAAGCCTGCTGGCCTTCACCGAACTGTTCGGCGTTGACCTCCGAGGTCTCACGGAACTGGACCAGACTGATTTCGACGTAGACCTTCTCATTCTTCGACCAGTTGATCCTCGCCGCCCGGCGGAAGTCCTGCTCGGCCAGGTTCTCGAACATTCTGGCCTCCTCCTCGAACCACGTCGCGAAGGAGTAGAGGTCGTCCCAGGCGGCCTTCTGCTCCTCCTTCGCGCCCTTCGGCTTCGGGAGCAGCAGCTGACGGAGGTCGCCGTCGGTCTTGACCCACCGGTTCACCGACAGGGACCTGGCGGTGCTGTTGCTGCCCGCCTTGACCGGTTTCGGGGTCCTGATGTCCGGCTGCGAGAGCACCGGCAACGGTGTGGGCTCACGTTGGTACTGGACGGCGTAGCCCGTGACCGTGCCGGCGGCGAGACCGAGCACCGCGGCGGCGGCGATCAGCAGCGTGGTGCGGCCGCGGCGACGGACCAGCGTCGCCGGCCCGGTCGGCGCATCGGCCGCGACGGGCGCCGGGTCGAGGCCCAGCACGGCGGCCGGCTCCCGCTCCGGAGCCGGCTCCGGTTTCGGTGGTGTGTGAGGTGCCGCGGCCTGCGGCACTTCGTTGTCCTGCGTGTCCAAAGGGGTCCCCCCACGAGACCTGAGGCGCGAATTCCGTATCCGCGCACACAGCTGACTCCCAGTGGGTGATCCGGGTTGTAGGGCCGCGCATTACAGTTCGGCATATGGCGAAGAAGCTCGTGATCAAGGTGACTGCCGGCGCCGACGCGCCGGAGCGCTGCTCCCAGGCCTTCACGGTCGCGGCCGTCGCGGCCGCCAGCGGTGTGGAGGTCTCGCTCTGGCTGACCGGCGAGTCCGCGTGGTTCGCGCTGCCCGGGCGGGCGGCCGAGTTCGAGCTGCCGCACGCCGCGCCGCTGCCCGACCTGATCGAGACCATCCGGGCGAACGGGCTCATCACCCTGTGCACGCAGTGCGCGGCACGTCGCGACATCACGGAGAAGGACACCGTCGAGGGTGTGCGGATCGCCGGCGCGCAGGTGTTCGTCAGCGAGATCATGCCGGAGGACGTGCAGGCACTCGTCTACTGACCTCGTCCAAGGACGCGGCCGGCACCTACTGACGCGGCCGGCGCTTGCCGTCGAGTTCGTCCCACCATTCGTCGGACTTCGGGTCGCCGGAAGGGTCGTCCCACCAGCGGTCGTCCGGCCCGCGCCGGTTCGCGACCATCGCCGCGATCGGGGGAATGACCATGGCGACGAGACACATGCCCACGGCCGCCGGGACCGACCAGAGCCGCACCACGGCCCAGGCGGACACGAAGAGGACGAGACAGCCGCCCATCAGCAGGAAGTAGGCGTGACGACGCCGGGCGTACATACCTCCAGCGTACGACCGCACCCGGACACGACCGAAGGGCCGCACCTCGTTCCCGGTAAGCGTCCAACCCCCAGGAGGTGCGGCCCTTCGGCCGGTCAATGAATCAGACGGCGATGGCCACCTCGGAGAGGCCACCCGTCTGCGCGACGACCGTGCGGTCCGCCGTGGCGCCGGGGACGAGCGCACGCAGGGTCCACGTGCCCTCGGCCGCGTAGAAGCGGAACTGTCCGGTCGCCGAGGTCGGGACCTCGGCGGTGAACTCTCCGGTCGAGTCCAGCAGACGGACGTAGCCCGTCACCGGCTCGCCGTCACGGGTCACCTGACCCTGGATGGTGGTCTCACCGGGCTTGATCGTCGAGGCGTCGGGGCCACCGACCTGCGCTCCACACATGCTGTTTCTCCTTGCAGAAGGTCGGTGGGGTTACTTGTTGGCGCCGAGCTCGATCGGCACGCCGACGAGGGAGCCGTACTCGGTCCACGAGCCGTCGTAGTTCTTGACGTTCTCCTGGCCGAGGAGCTCGTGCAGCACGAACCACGTCAGCGCGGAGCGCTCACCGATGCGGCAGTAGGCGATGGTGTCCTTCGACAGGTCGACCTGCTCGTCCTCGTAGAGGGCCTTGAGCTCCTCGTCGGACTTGAACGTGCCGTCGTCGTTGGCGTTCTTCGACCACGGGATGTTGCGGGCGCTGGGCACGTGGCCGGGGCGCTGCGACTGCTCCTGCGGGAGGTGCGCCGGGGCGAGCAGCTTGCCGCTGAACTCGTCGGGCGAACGCACGTCGACCAGGTTCTGGCTGCCGATGGCGGCGACGACGTCGTCGCGGAAGGCGCGGATGGACTTGTCCTGCGGCTTGGCCTTGTACTCGGTGGCCTCGCGGACCGGCACCTCGGCGACCAGGTCGCGGGAGTCGAGCTCCCACTTCTTGCGGCCGCCGTCGAGGAGGCGGACGTCGCTGTGACCGTAGAGCTTGAAGTACCAGAAGGCGTAGGAGGCGAACCAGTTGTTGTTGCCGCCGTAGAGGACGACGGTGGAGTCGTTCGCGATTCCCTTGGCCGACAGGAGCTTCTCGAAGCTCTCCTGGTCGATGAAGTCACGGCGGACCGGGTCCTGGAGGTCCTTGGTCCAGTCGATACGGATCGCGTTCGTGATGTGGTTCTTGTCGTAGGCCGAGGTGTCCTCGTCGACCTCGACGATGACGACCTTCGGGTCGTCGATGTGGGCCTCGACCCAGTCGGCGTCTACCAGGACGTCGCTGCGGCTCATGGTGGTTCTCCTCCGGGGCAGTGTGCGGCGGTGGTGCGCGAGGGGTTGTGCGCGAGAGGTGTGCGGGTACGCGGAAAGCGCGTCGATCAGCACGGGGCGGCCCCGACAAGAGGTCGAAGGGCCAGGGGATACGGGGCAGGGCTCCCGCTCAGACGGAGCGACAGAGCATGGCGGCGACGCGGCACAGGTCTACTGCCCGCCGCTTCGTGAGATCCGCCTGTCGCTGCTTCATGGGACCGATCGTAGGGACGAGTCGGTCGCCGTGTCACCGGCGTGTCGGATGATGAGACGCGATCGTCCACTATGCGGAATGCAAAGGTGGCCACGCCGCCTCGCCAGGGGTCGGCGCGTGACCCGGGTCACAACCCCTTCTGCCCAGCGGACACAGCCGTCTCACCATTCGGCCTGTGCTCGAGGCTACGACCAGAGGCTACGACCAAGGGGCGCACACGGACGTACGCACCGCCCGGGCGCAGGGAGAGGAATCAGCCCGCCAGCCGGACGTCCTTGCCGGTGACCGTGATCACGACACCGTCGGGACCGGCCTCCACCTTCGTGAGCTCGAGCCCCTCCGGGAGCCCGCCCAGCTTCCGGTCGAAGTCGGTCTTCTTGCGGACCTCGCCCTCGAGCCCCGGAATGCCCTCGCCGGGCACCTTGTCGGCCCGCACCCGGATCGTGTCGCCGTCGACGATGCTCACGGTCGAGACGACGCTGCGCGTGATCTTGCCGAACACCGGCAGCGTCACGGACCCGGTCACCTTCACCTTGCCGTCCTGGCCGTACGCGACGCTGACACCGTCGTCCGCCGCCTCGGTGAGGTCCGCGTACGAGATCCGGGCGGTGCCATCTGCGCGGGCAGCCGTAGCGCTCGAGTACCCCTCCGACACGCGGACGTCGAACAGGTCCGCGGTCATCTCCTCGATCCGCACCGGCCGGCCCGCCGCCCTCGTCTCTATGCCGGTGAGGCTGATCGTGACCTCGTCGAACGTCTTGTCCATCGCCTGGGTCAGGAACGGGAAGCCCTTGATGGACACGTTCGTCGAATCGGCCGTCCCCTCCTGGACCTTGATGCGCTCCGCCGCCTCCGACTCGGCCATGTTGACCGCGAACCGGTCCACGACGACGAACAGGGCGCCGAGGACGACGACAACGACGGTCAGTATTCGCAGTGCACGCATGTCTTCGGTGTCCCCCACACTGTCTGCACGGACGCCCGTTGAGCCCGAATCCGTCCGGACGACGCCTGCGCAATGATCGACGTCCGGCAGCCTGTGATGGTTCCGCGCCTGCCCGCGACGTGGTGGGGCTATGCGAGCGCGCGGCCGATCAGCCAGACGGCGGGAGCCGCCGCCGTCAGGGGCAGCGCCACACCCGCGGTCATGTGGACGAAGCGGGAGGGGTAGTCGTAGGAGGCGACCCGCAGGCCGATCAGGGCGCACCCGCCCGCCGCGAGGCCCAGCAGCGCGCCCTCGGCGCCCAGGCCGGTGAGCCCGCCCGCCGCGATACCGGCACCGGCCGCGGCCAGCAGGGACAGGACGACGGAGGCCGGCCCCGCGAGTGGCAGCGCACGGGCGAGCGTGGCCACGGCGACCGCGACCGAGCCGACGACCACGGCGTCGCCCGCGGCGGCGAGATGCCCGGTCGCGAGGATCGCCAGGGCCGCGGAGGCGACGGTCGCCATCAGGCCGTACATCCTCTCGTCGGGGCCCGCGTGGCTGCGCAGCTGGAGAACGAGCGTGAGCAGCACCCACACGCCGAGCGTGCCGACGATCGCGGTGGCCGCGTTCCCCTCCCCGGAAGCGAGGAGCGCGACGTCGGCGGCCACGCCGCCCAGGAAGGCCAGCGCGATGCCCTGCCGGGCCGGCCACATGCCGTTGAGCCGGAACCAGCCGGCCGCCGTGACGGCCTGGAGCAGCACGAGCGGCACGAGCAGCGCGTACGGGCCGAGGGCGGCGCCGCCGGCGAGCAGCAGTGCCAGCACTGCCGTCAGCCCGGCGGGCTGCATCCCGGGGGCGATGATCGGCGAGCAGCCGAGACCCGCTTCTTGGCATCCAAGACTTACGAGTAGGTGCTGGAAGGCGACATCACGGCCTGCTTCGACGAGATCTCGCATTCGGCCCTGAT
>NZ_JBEXRZ010000030.1:0-47591 GCF_040613325.1 Streptomyces sp. NPDC006283
GGGCGAAGTTCAGGCGCTCCCCCGCGGTATCGGTGAACACCGTGTCCCCGCCCTCGGTCGTCCGCTGCCACCGGGCGTCGTGTGCCCGGACGTCGCGCCACGCGGCCGGGAGCGCCTCTGCCACCTCGAGCGCCGTGGTCGGCGCGCCCTGCGCGGACGCGTGACGGGCCGCCAGACCGTGCAGGTACGCGGCCGCCGAGCCGGCGTCACGTGCGCCGAGGCCGGCGGCCAGCAGCGAACCGGCAAGGCCGGACAGCACGTCCCCGCTGCCGGCCGTCGCCAGCCACGAGCTGCCCATCGGATTGACCCGGACCGGTGACCGCTCACGGTCGGGCGCGGCAACCAGGGTCGTCGACCCCTTGAGCAGGACCGTGGCGCCGAACCGCGCCGCCAGCTCCCGCACCGAGTCGAGCCGCGCGGCCTCCACCTCCTCGCGCGGAACGCCCAGCAGCGCCGCCGCCTCCCCCGCGTGCGGCGTCAGGAGCGTCGGCGCGGCCCGGCCCCGTACCGCCGCGGCGTCCAGCAGGCGCAGCCCGTCGGCGTCGACGAGTACGGGCACGTCGGAGGCGAGGACCTCCCGTACCGCGTCCGCGTTCTCGCCCAGTCCCGGGCCGACGACCCAGGACTGGACCCGGCCGGCTTTCCTCGGCGGGCCCGCGTGCACAAGGCACTCCGGGAAGCGGGCGATCACCGCGTCGGCCGCCGGGCCCACGTACCGCACCGCCCCCGACCCGCCGCGCAGCGCGCCCGCGACCGAGAGGACGGCCGCGCCGGGGTAGCGGGCGGAGCCGGCGACGACGCCGACGACACCCCGCCGGTACTTGTCGCTCTCCGCGGCGGGCACCGGCAACAGCCGGGCGAGGTCCGCGTGTTGGAGGGCCTCCAACTCGGGCACGGAAGGAAGGTGGTCCTCCAGACCGATGGCGACCATCCGCACCGTGCCCGCGTACTCCTTGGCCGGGTCGACGAGCAGCCCCGGCTTGTACGCCCCGAACGTGACGGTGGCGTCGGCGCGGAGGGCCTCGCCCCGCAGCTCGCCCGTGTCCGCCTCGACGCCGCTGGGCAGGTCGACGGCGACGATCACGGCATCGGATCCGCGGGCCGCCCGCGCGACGGGAACGGCCTCCGGCCGCAGGCCGCCGTGGCCGCCGATGCCGGTGATCCCGTCCAGCACCAGGTCGGCGGAGGCGAGCACCTCGAACGGGTCGTCGGCCACATGCCCGCCCGCGCGGAGCAGCGCCGCCAGACCGCCGCGGTGGACGCGATCGGGCGCCAGCAGCACGGCGACGACCCCGGACCCGCAGCGCGCCAGCCGGGCGCCGGCGTACAGGGCGTCGCCGCCGTTGTCGCCGCTGCCGACGAGCAGCACGACCCGCGCGCCGTACACCCTCCCCAACAGTCCGGCGCAGGCTGCCGCCAGCCCTGCGGCGGCGCGCTGCATCAGCGCGCCCTCCGGCAGTCCGGCCATGAGCTGTGCTTCGGCGTGCTTCACCGTCTCCACGCTGTACGCAGTACGCATGCCCCCGAGTCTGCCGCACCCTCGCCCGCGGGGGTGGGTGGCGCCTGCGGCGGGCTTGCCCCCTCCCCGCCCCCTCCCGAATGGGGCGCCCGCGGGGGTGGGTGGCGCTTGCGGCGGGCTTGCCCCCTCTCCCCGCCCCTTCCCGAACCGGGCTTCGCCCGGACCCGATACCGCGCTCCGCGCGGTGTCCTCAAACTCCCCCTACGGCCTGGGGGCCGTGGGCCGCCTCCCACGCCGACAGGCGTAGGGGGAGCGCCCCCGGACGGGCTGACGAAGCCAGCCCCGCTGGGAGTACCCCCCACGGCCCCCATGCCGTAGGAGGAGCCACAGGCGCGACAGTCCGATGGGTCCCCACGCCGCCAGCCGCAGGCACAGCGCCCCCAAACGGGCTGACAAACCCAGCCCCCTGGGGGTACCCCCCCCCCGGCCGCCAGGCCGTAGGAGGAGTCAGAGGCGCGACAGTCCGATGGGTCCCCACGCCGCCAGCCGCAGGCACAGCGCCCCCAAACGGGCTGACAAACCCAGCCCCCTGGGGGCACCTCCCACCGCCGCCAGGCCGTAGGAAGAGTCAGGGCGCGGCAGTCCGATGGGTCCCCACGCCGCCAGGCGCAGGGAGAGCGCCCCCTGCCGGGCTGACAAAGCCAACCCCGCTGGGGGCATCTCCCACGGCCGCCAGGCCGTAGGAGGAGCGCCTCCGAAACACCGCGCGGAGCGCAGTACGGGGCCCGGGCGAAGCCCGGTTCGGGAAGGGGCGGGGTGGGGAAGGGCTCCGCGCAGCGGGCCACCGCGTCAGCCCTCCGCGATGACCACCGCCGATGCCACGCCCGCGTCATGACTGAGCGACACATGCCAGGAACGCACGCCCAGTTCGGCCGCGCGGGCCGCGACCGTGCCGTGGACGCGCAGCGCAGGGCGGCCGGAATCCTCCACGCACACCTCCGCGTCCGTCCACAGCAGCCCGGCCGGTGCGCCGAGCGCCTTCGCGAGCGCCTCCTTCGCGGCGAACCGCGCGGCGAGGGAGGCGTACCCCCGCTGCTCACCGCTCGGGAGCAGCAACTCCCCTTCCAGGAAGAGCCGCTCGGCCATCCCCGGTGTCCGCTTCATCGACGCGGCGAACCGGTCGATCTCGGCCACATCGATCCCCACCCCGATGATCACGCGTTCACTCCACCGTCACGGACTTCGCCAGGTTGCGCGGCTGGTCGACCTCGTTGCCGCGGGCCGTCGCCAGCTCGCACGCGAACACCTGCAGCGGGACGGTGGCGACCATCGGCTGGAGCAGCGTCGGTGTCGCCGGAATCCATACGAGATGGTCCGCGTACGGCACGACCGCCTCGTCCCCCTCCTCCGCGATCACGATCGTCCGAGCGCCACGCGCGCGGATCTCCTGGATGTTGGAGACGATCTTGTCGTGGAGCACCGAACGCCCCCGAGGGGACGGCACGACGACCACCACCGGCAGGTCCTCCTCGATCAGCGCGATGGGGCCGTGCTTGAGCTCGCCCGCGGCGAATCCCTCCGCGTGCATGTACGCCAGTTCCTTGAGCTTCAGCGCACCCTCCAGGGCGACCGGATAGCCAACATGGCGGCCCAGGAAGAGCACCGTGTTCTTGCCGGCCAGCGAGCGGGCCAGCTCCCGCACCGGCTCCATCGTCTCCAGGACCCGGTCGACCTCGCCGGAGATGTGCGCCAGGTCGCGGACCACGGCCCGGATCTCGTCGGCCCACTTCGTGCCGCGGACCTGCGCCAGATACAGCGCGACCAGATAGCAGGCGACGAGCTGGGTCAGGAACGCCTTTGTCGAGGCGACCGCGACCTCCGGACCCGCGTGCGTGTAGAGCACGGCGTCCGACTCGCGCGGGATCGTCGACCCGTTCGTGTTGCAGATGGCCAGCACCTTGGCCCCCTGTTCGCGCGCGTGCCTCAGCGCCATCAGGGTGTCCATGGTCTCCCCGGACTGCGAGATCGCGATCACCAGCGTTCGCTGGTCGAGGATCGGGTCCCGGTAGCGGAATTCGCTCGCCAGCTCCACCTCGCACGGGATACGGGTCCAGTGCTCGATGGCGTACTTGGCGATCATGCCCGAGTGGAAAGCCGTGCCGCAGGCGACGATGACGACCTTGTCCGCCTCGCGCAGCACGGACTGCGGGATGCGCACCTCGTCGAGGCTCAGTGCCCCCGACGCGTCGATGCGGCCGAGGAGGGTATCGGCGACGGCCTTGGGCTGTTCGGCGATCTCCTTGAGCATGAAGTAGTCGTAGCCCCCCTTTTCCGCCGCGGAGGCGTCCCAGTCCACGTGATACGACCGCACCTCTGCCGGCTCCCCGTCGAAACCGGTGATCGTCACTCCGTCCCGGCGGAGCTCCACCACCTGATCCTGTCCGAGCTCGATGGCGGACCGCGTGTGGGCGATGAAGGCGGCCACGTCCGAAGCCAGGAAGGACTCACCCGCTCCGACGCCCACCACCAGCGGCGAGTTCCGCCGCGCGCCGACCACCACGTCCGGCTCGTCCGCGTGCACGGCGACCAGCGTGAACGCGCCGTCCAGCTGCCGGCACACCATCCGCATCGACTCCGCGAGGTCGCCGCACGAGGAGAACGACTCCGCGAGCAGATGGGCGACGACCTCGGTGTCGGTCTCCGACTGCAGATCGTGGCCCCGCTCGGCCAGCTCGGCGCGCAGGACGGCGAAGTTCTCGATGATGCCGTTGTGCACGACCGCGACGCGGCCCGCGTTGTCCAGGTGAGGGTGCGCGTTGGCGTCGGTGGGCCCGCCGTGGGTGGCCCAGCGCGTATGCCCGATGCCGGTGGACCCGCTCGGCAGCGGCCGTTCCACCAGCTCCTTCTCCAGATTGACGAGCTTGCCCGCCTTCTTCGCCGCGGCGAGTCCCCCGTCGGCGAGTACCGCGACTCCGGCCGAGTCGTAGCCGCGGTACTCGAGCCGCTTCAGCCCGGCGATGACCACATCGAGCGCCGACTGTCCGCCGACGTAACCCACGATTCCGCACATGGCGGAAGCCTACGTTTTTGAGCGCGAGCGGGCAGGTCAGCCGAGCTTGGCCGCCTGTGCGTCGATGACGGCGGTGGGCAGCGGGAGATCGCCCTTCTCGGTGGGCGCGGTGAGGTTGAACGAAGAGAACGTCACGAGCGAGCCGCCCTTGCGGACCACGGCCAGGTTGAACGGCAGGCTCTCGCCGCCCTGGTCGGCCGTCATGGCCCAGGCCACGGCCTCGTCGCCGCCGGAGACCTTGGCCTCGGCGAACTTCTGGACCTTCTGCTCCGTGCCCGCCACGGTCATGGTGAAGCCGCCGGAACAGGCGGTCCCCGCGGTCTTCAGGGCCGCGAAGCCGTCGGCCGCGCCCTTGCCCTCGTACGAGGAGAGGGCGAGCAGCGTCGTCGTGATGTCGAAGGCATCGGTGAACGCGTCGCCGAGCTCCTCCTCCGTCATGTCACCGGCGTCCTTCCCGGCGTCCTTGGGCTCGGCGGTGGCCCTGCGCTTCACCGTCGCCCCAGGCTCGCCCACCGGCACACCCGCCAGCGCTCGGGCGAGCGGCAGGCATTCGGCCTGGTCGGTGGTGACGTCCTTGGCGGCGATGTCGTCCTGCGGCCCGGCCTTCGCGACCTTGTGACCCTTCACGTCCCCCTGGGCGATCGCGAGCTTCTCCAGCTCGGCGACGGTCAGCGCCTTGGCCGCCGGCTCGGCTGCGCCGGTCTCGCCGCCCTTGTCCTTCGTGTCCCCGTCCCCGCCCGAACCGTCGCCACCGCAGGCGGTGACCAGGAGAACCAGGGATGCCGCGGCGGCGGCCAGGGCGGTACGGCGTACAGCAGTGCTTCGCATCTCGCACGACTTTCTTGTGATCGCAGCGACCCCTCCCGGGAGGCCGGCTCACGCCTGTCCGCCCCGTATCGCTGCTGCTGAGCCGAACGATAACGCCCACCGGTGTCCCACCTTCGCCCGGTACGGCGCTCGATCCCGCGTGACCGAGCACACCACCCATAACCGAGCGGTACGCACGACAATGGCCCTGTGATCACTTCGCCGCCACGAAGCGCCCACCGCCGGGCCGAGCACGCGTCGACGCCGTACGTCGACCTCACCCGCGCGGAGTGGAGCGCCCTGCGCGAGAAAACGCCGCTGCCCCTCACCGCCGAGGAGGTCGAGCGGCTCCGCGGGCTCGGCGACGTCATCGACCTCGACGAGGTGCGGGACGTCTACCTCCCGCTGTCACGGCTCCTCAATCTCTACGTCCAGGCCAGCGCCGGGCTGCGCGGCGCGCTCAACACGTTCCTCGGTGACGCCGGCAACGGGCACGGCGAGCAGCGCGGCACGCCCTTCGTCATAGGGGTCGCCGGGTCCGTCGCCGTCGGCAAGTCGACCGTGGCCCGGCTTCTCCAGGCCCTGCTGGCACGCTGGCCCGAGCATCCGCGGGTCGAGCTCGTCACCACCGACGGGTTCCTGCTGCCGATGAAGGAGCTTCAGGCCCGCGGCCTGATGTCCCGCAAGGGTTTCCCCGAGTCGTACGACCGCCGGGCGCTGACCCGGTTCGTCGCCGACATCAAGGCCGGCAAGGACGAGGTCACCGCCCCCGTCTACTCGCACCTGATCTACGACATCGTTCCGGACGAGCGCCTGACCGTGCGCCGCCCCGACATACTGATCGTCGAGGGGCTCAACGTCCTCCAACCCGCGCTGCCGGGCAAGGACGGCCGCACCCGGGTCGGTCTCGCCGACTACTTCGACTTCAGCGTGTACGTGGACGCGCGGGCGGAGGACATCGAGACCTGGTATCTCAACCGCTTCCGCAAGCTGCGGGAGACGGCGTTCCAGAACCCGTTCTCGTACTTCAGGAAGTACACCCAGGTCTCCGAGGAGGAGGCACTCGACTACGCCCGCACCATGTGGCGCACCATCAACAAGCCCAACCTGCTGGAGAATGTGGCGCCCACGCGCGGCCGCGCCACACTGGTGCTGCGCAAGGGCCCTGACCACAAGGTGCAGCGGCTGTCACTGCGCAAACTCTAGGAGTTCCTGCGTGCTGCATCTACGGCTGATCACCCCGGCCGACCGCACCACGGAAGTGGTCGATCTGCTCGAGAAGACCGTCGGCACGGCGCATCTCGCGGTGGTCCCGGGTGCCGCCCGTGATCCCAAGGGCGACCTGGTGCTGTGCGACGTGGCGCGCGAGGCGGGCGACGAACTGCTCACGGGGCTGCGGGCGCTGGGCATCGACGAGTGCGGTTCGATCGCCGTCGAGAACATCGACCTCTCGCTGTCGGAGCGCGCGGACAAGGCCGAGGAGGACGCCCCGGGCGAGGGCGCGGACGCGGTGCTGTGGGAGCACCTGTCGGACGCGACGCACGAGGAGTCGACGCTCACCGTCACGTACATCGCGTTCCTGTCGCTGGCGACGATGATCGCCGCCTGCGGTGTGGTGCTGGACAACGCGATCCTGATCGTGGGCGCCATGGCGGTCGGACCCGAGTTCGGGCCGTTGGCCGGCTTCTGCACGGCCGTCGTCCAGCGCGCCCCGCGCCTCGCGCTGCGGTCGTTCATCGCGCTGATCGCCGGGTTCGCCGTGGCGATACTGGTGACGGTGGGCTTCAGCTACTTCATGGACTCGGTGCACCTCTTCGCGCAGTCGATGCTGCAGGCCGAGCGCCCCAACACGAACTTCATCTACCGGCCGGACTGGTTCTCGTTCGTGGTCGCGCTCCTGGCCGGCTCGGCCGGAATGCTGTCGCTGACCTCCGCGAAGTCCGGCGCCCTGGTCGGCGTCGCGATCTCCGTCACCACGGTCCCGGCGGCAGCCAACGCGGCCGTCGCCTTCAGCTACGGCTCGTACCAGCAGGCGTGGGGCTCTGCCGAGCAGCTGCTGCTGAACATGCTGGGCATCGTCCTCGCCGGGACGCTGACGCTGCTCGCGCAGAAGCACTCCTGGCACCTGAGCCGGAAGAGGGCCCGTACGTGACCGTACGAGCCCTCCACCCTGTGGTCCGCATGGCCCAGGGCCTCTCGTTTGGATCATGCCGGGCTCCGGCCTGATCCAAACGAAGGACGCTAGCCGAGCGCGGACTTCACCACGTCGGCCAGTCGGCCCGCCACGCTTCGCGCCTGCTCGATGTCCGCGGCCTCGACCATGACCCGCACCAGCGGCTCGGTGCCCGAGGGGCGCAGCAGCACGCGGCCCGTCGAGCCGAGCTCGCGCTCCGCCTCCGTGACGGCCTGCGTCAGTTCGGCGGAGGTCTGCACCCGAGACTTGTCCACGTCGGGAACATTGATGAGGACCTGCGGCAGGCGCTCCATCACGCCCGCCAGCTCGGCCAGCGAACGGCCCGTCGCGGTGACACGGGCCGCGAGCATCAGACCGGTCAGCGTGCCGTCGCCGGTCGTCGCGTGGTCGAGCACGATGACGTGGCCGGACTGTTCGCCGCCGAGGCCGAAGCCGCGGGCCTTCATGGCCTCCAGGACGTACCGGTCGCCGACCGCGGTCTGCACCAGCTCGACGCCCTCGCGCTCCATCGCCAGCTTGAAGCCGAGGTTGGACATGACCGTGGCGACGACCGTGTTGCCGCGCAGCGTCCCGGCCTCGCGCATGGCGAGCGCCAGGACGGCGAGGATCTGGTCGCCGTCGATCTCGTTGCCCTGCGCGTCGACCGCGAGGCAGCGGTCCGCGTCGCCGTCGTGCGCGATGCCGAGGTCGGCGCCGTGGTCGACGACGGCGGCCTTCAGCAGGTCCAGGTGTGTCGACCCGCAGCCGTCGTTGATGTTGAGGCCGTCGGGCTCGGCGCCGATCGTGACGACCTGCGCCCCGGCCCGCGCGAACGCCTCCGGCGACACGCGGGAGGCGGCGCCGTGCGCCTCGTCGAGGACGACCTTCAGGCCGTCGAGCCGGTTCGGGAGTACGGCGATGAGATGCGCGACGTACTTGTCGAAGCCCTCGTCGTAGTCCGTCACACGGCCGACGCCGGCACCCGTCGGCCGCTCCCACGGCTCGCCGGTCCGGTGCTGGTCGTAGACCTGCTCGATGCGGTCCTCGAGCTCGTCGGCCAGCTTGTGGCCGCCGCGGGCGAAGAACTTGATGCCGTTGTCCGGCATGGCGTTGTGGCTGGCGGAGAGCATCACGCCGAGGTCTGCGCCGAGCGCGCCGGTCAGGTACGCGACGGCCGGGGTCGGCAGCACGCCGACGCGCAGCACGTCGACGCCCGCGCTCGCCAGGCCCGCCACGACGGCGGCCTCCAGGAACTCTCCGGAAGCGCGGGGGTCGCGGCCGACGACCGCGGTCGGGCGGTGGCCCGCGAACGTACCCGCTTCGGCGAGCACATGCGCCGCCGCGACCGACAGACCGAGCGCGAGCTCCGCCGTCAGGTCGGCGTTGGCGACACCACGTACACCGTCCGTACCGAAGAGTCGTCCCACAGTTGTCCTCCGAGAATGCTGAATGCTCGGACCGTTCTCGTCCGAGGCAGTCGATAAACGAACGCCCCGGCAGCACGAGTGCCGCCGGGGCGAACGAAAAGCCGTACAGGGATCTGCAGGCAGCCTGCGATTTAGCGCTTGCTGTACTGCGGGGCCTTACGGGCCTTCTTGAGACCGGCCTTCTTGCGCTCGACCGCACGGTCGTCGCGGGAGAGGAAGCCGGCCTTCTTGAGCGCGCCGCGGTTGTTGTCCACGTCCGCCTCGTTCAGCGCACGGGCCACACCGAGGCGCAGGGCGCCGGCCTGGCCGGAGACGCCGCCACCCGAGATGCGGGCGATGACGTCGTAGCGGTTGTCGAGCTCGAGCACCTTGAAGGGCTCGTTGACTTCCTGCTGGTGCACCTTGTTCGGGAAGTAGTCCTCGAGGGTGCGACCGTTGATCTTCCACTTGCCGGTGCCCGGAACGATCCGGACGCGGGCAATGGCGTTCTTGCGGCGGCCCAGGCCGGCAGCCGGCTGGGGCTCGCCGAAGCGGGAAGCCATGGACTCGGAGGTGTACTCACCCTCGACCGGGGCGTCCGACTCGAAGGTGGTGACCTCCGCGTAGGTCTCTTCGCCCTCGACGGGGGTCTCAACAGTGGTCTCGGCCACGATTCTCCTCAGATTCTTTTCGTCTTAGGGGGTGGCCGGACTTACTGCGCGACCTGGGTGATCTCGAACGGGACCGGCTGCTGAGCAGCGTGCGGGTGGTTCTCGCCCGCGTAGACCTTCAGCTTCGAGAGCATCTGACGGCCCAGGGTGTTCTTGGGGAGCATGCCCTTGACGGCCTTCTCGATGGCCTTCTCGGGGCTCTTCTCGAGCAGCTCGTCGTAACGGATGGAACGCAGACCACCCGGGTAGCCGGAGTGGCGGTACGCCATCTTCTGGGTCCGCTTGTTGCCGGAGAGGTGCACCTTCTCCGCGTTGATGATGATGACGAAGTCACCAGCGTCAACGTGCGGCGCGTAGATCGGCTTGTGCTTGCCCCGGAGAAGGGTAGCGGCGGTGGTCGCCAGACGGCCCAGGACGATGTCCTGCGCGTCGATGATGTGCCACTGGCGCGTCACATCGCCGGGCTTGGGGCTGTACGTACGCACGGTCGTAGCCTTCGCTTCTTCAGTGAGTGTGGTCCTGACAAGGCCACCCGGACGATCACGACAGCCCTGGCGGCACGCGGGGACGCAACCCGAATGCCTGCCGCTGGTCATCGGCCCGGTGGACCGGCGTAAGGGCCCCTCACGTGAGATAGAGCAAGCCAATACGCATAACGAACCAGCAGAATACCCGCGCAGCACCCGGCGGGTCAAAACCGGGTCCGGCTCGCCCTCCGCAGGCCGCTCCCGCGGCGGAGCTACCGCGCCCGCTCGACCCTCCGCTCGTCCCACACAGGCTGCGGCGTCTCCCGGACCACACCGTCCGAGCCGAACACCAGATACCGGTCGAAGGAGCGCGCGAACCAGCGGTCGTGCGTCACCGCCAGGACGGTGCCCTCGTACGACTCCAGACCCTCCTGGAGCGCCTCCGCGGACTCCAGGTCCAGGTTGTCCGTCGGCTCGTCGAGGAGCAGTGCCGTGGTGCCTTCCAGCTCCAGCAGCAGGATCTGGAAACGCGCCTGCTGGCCGCCCGACAGCTTCTCGAAGGGCTGGTCGCCCTGGCGTTCCAGTTCGTACCGGCGCAGGACCGACATCGCCCCGCCCCGGTCCTTGGCGTGTTCCGTCCACAGGATGTCCACCAGGGTGCGGCCCAGCAGCTCCGGGTGGGCGTGGGTCTGGGCGAAATGGCCGGGCACCACGCGCGCGCCGAGCTTCCACTGCCCCGTGTGCGCGACCGTGTCCCCCGCGAGCAGCCGCAGGAAGTGCGACTTCCCGGAACCGTTCGAGCCGAGGACCGCGACCCGCTCGCCGTAGAAGATCTCCAGGGAGAACGGCTTCATCAGACCGGTGAGCTCGAGATCGGTGCAGGTCAGCGCCCGCACGCCGGTCCGTCCGCCCTTGAGCCGCATCGTGATGTCCTGCTCGCGCGGCGGCTCCGGCGGCGGGCCCGCCTCCTCGAACTTCTTGAAGCGCGTCTGCATGGCCCGGTACCGCGAGGCCATGTCGGGGCTGTTCGCCGCCTGCTGCCGCAGCCGCAGCACCAGGGCCTTCAGCCGGGCGTGCTCCTCGTCCCAGCGCCGCTTCAGCTCCTCGAAGCGGGCGAAACGCTCCCTCCGCGCCTCGTGGAACGTGGCGAAGCCGGCTCCGTGCACCCACACGTCCGCCCCGGCAGGGCCGGGCTCCACGGCCACGATCCGCTCGGCCGCCCGCGCCAGCAGCTCCCGGTCGTGGGAGACGAAGAGGACCGTCTTGCGGGTCTCCTTCAGCCGGTCCTCGAGCCACCGCTTTCCCGGCACGTCCAAGTAGTTGTCGGGCTCGTCGAGCAGCAGCACCTCGTCGGGCCCGCGCAGCAGCGCCTCCAGCACGAGCCGCTTCTGCTCGCCCCCGGACAGCGTCCGCACCTGGCGCCACTGCGCCTTCTCGTACGGCACACCGAGCGCCGCCATGGTGCACATGTCCCAGACGGTCTCCGCCTCGTACCCGCGCGCCTCCGCCCAGTCGCTCAGCGCCTGCGCGTACCGCATCTGCGCGGCCTCGTCGTCGACGGTCATGATCGCGTGCTCGGCGGCGTCGACCGCGGCCGCCGCCTCCCTGATCCGCGGCTGGGCCACCGACACGAGCAGGTCCCGGACCGTGCGCTCGTCGCGGACGGAGCCGACGAACTGGCGCATCACCCCGAGCCCACCGCTCACGGTGACGGAGCCGCCGTGCGGCTGGATCTCCCCCGCGATGAGCCGCAGCAGCGTCGTCTTGCCGGCGCCGTTGGCGCCCACCAGGGCCGCGACCGCGCCGTCACCGACCCGGAACGACGCATCCGAGAGGAGCACCCGCCCATCCGGTAGGTAGTACTCGAGATGCGCCGCTTCCACATGTCCCATGGCCCGATTCTGACCGCCGACCCCGGTTTCGCCCAACAGGTTTAGGATGCGCGGCATGAGCTTTGGGCACGGGGGACCTCAGTGGGGTTCCGGCGGACAGAACCAGGACCCGTACGGCCAGGGCCCGAACAGCCAGGGCCAATTCGGGCAGAACCAGTACGGCCAGGGGCAGTACGGTCAGCAGTCCTTCGACGCGTTCGGCAGCCGCTCCGACAGTGACGCGGGCACACCGGACTGGGCCGCGCTCGCCGACGCCTCCGCCGCCCGTGCCCGCCGTCGGCGTTGGCTCATGATCGGTGGCGGCGCGCTCGCGACCGCGCTCGTCGCCGGCGCCGTCGCGACCGCCATCGTCTCGTCCAACAAGGACAGCGACAACAGCGCCTCCGACAAGAGCTCCAGTCTTCCCGCGCCGCCCGAACTGCCCACGGACACCAGCCAGCCGGAGCCGTCCTTCTCGTCCGTGGCCCCGCTGCCCCCGCCGAATCCCAAGGACTTCATCTCCGAGCGGAAGAAGGACACGCTGCCGCTGAGCGCCGAATCCCTCTTCCCCGGCAAGAAATTGACGATGGGCGACCGTGTCTACGACAAGGGCGCCACGTCACGCACCGGCAACTGCGGCTCCGTCACCAAGGGCGCCCTCGGCTCCGTTCTCGAGAAGAACGGCTGCGACCAGGTCTTCCGCGCCACCTACAGCAAGGACGGCATCGCGGTCACCATCGGCGTGGCGACCTTCGAGAACGAGGCGAAGGCAAAGAAGGCCGTGGAGCAGGCGTCGGGCAGCGTGGTGCCTCTGACGGGCTCCGGCGTTCCCTCGTTCTGCAAGGGCGGCCCGGTCTGCCGGTCCACCTTCAATTCGTACGGGCGGTACTTCTACGCCACCGTCACCGGCTACACCAAGGCCAAGTCAGTCACCAAGGGCGACACCGCGGCGTACCAGACGGGCGACGACCTCGGCGAGTTCACGTTCCGCCAGATCAGGCGCCGCGGCGAGGCGCAGGCCTCAGCCGCAGCCGGCGCACCCGCCCAGTAGCGGGACGGCACGAGCGGCCGGCAGCGAACGACGGTTGCGGGCCTCAAGGTTGCGGGCGGCCAGCAACTCGTCCGCCGGGTAGCCCACCTCCTCGAGCGTGAGCCCGTGCGGTCGCACGACATGGACGGCCGAGTCCCGCACCCCCGCGGCCAAAACCTTCGCGGGCCACTCCACGGGCCGGTGCCCGTCGCCGACGAACAGCAGCGCGCCGACCAGCGAGCGCACCATGTTGTGGCAGAAGGCGTCGGCCTTCACGGTGGCGGTGACGACCCCGGAGGCGTCCCTCTCCCAGGACAGTTGCTGCAGGGTACGGATGGTCGTGGCGCCGTCACGCTTCTTGCAGTAGGCCGCGAAGTCGTGCTCGCCGACCAGCCCTTGCGCGGCAGCGTTCATCGCCGCCACGTCCAACGGCCAGTCGTGCCACAGGACATGGCCGCGCAGCAGCGGGTCGACGCCACCGGGGTTGTCCGTCACACGGTACGCGTACCGCCGCCAGATCGCCGAGAACCGCGCGTTGAAGCCCTCCGGCGCCTCGGCCACGGTCCAGATGCGCACATCGCGTGAGAGCCGCCCTGCGAGCCGCTTGAGCAGCTTGTCGCGGTGCTCGGCCCAGACGTCCTCCGGCAGGTCCACGTGCGCCACCTGCCCGCGCGCATGCACGCCGGCGTCCGTACGCCCGGCGACCGTCAGCTCGTACGTACGGGACGAGCGCGTCACCGTGCGCAGCGCGTCCTCGATCTCGCCCTGCACGGTACGCCGCCCGCCGGCCTGCTTCGCCCAGCCGGAGAAGTCCTTGCCGTCGTACGAAAGATCCAGCCGCACCCGGACGTGACCGGGCTCCACCTCGTCGCTCACGCGATCCATCCTCTCAAGCAGAACGGGCCCGTACCCCCGAGGGGAATACGGGCCCGTCCGTCAGCCTTCAGAACGCGGCTCAGGCGTCCTTCGCGCTTTCACCGGCCGCGTCGGCGGCGGGCTCGGCCTCGTCGGCCTTGGTGTCCTCGGCCTTGGCCTCGGACTCCTTGACCGCACGCTTGGTCGCGGCCTCGGCCTCGGCGACGGTCGCCTTCTTCGCGATCTCACCCTCGACCAGCTCGATCACAGCCATCGGGGCGTTGTCGCCACGACGGTTGCCGATCTTGGTGATGCGGGTGTAGCCGCCGGGACGCTCCGCGTAACGCGGTGCGATCTCGGTGAAGAGCGTGTGCACGATGCCCTTGTCCGTGATCGTCTGCAGCACCAGGCGACGGTTGTGGATGTCGCCCTTCTTCGCCTTGGTGATCAGGCGCTCGGCGACCGGACGCAGGCGGCGGGCCTTGGCCTCGGTCGTGGTGATGCGGCCGTGCTCGAACAGCGACTTCGCCAGGTTCGCGAGAAGCAGCTTCTCGTGAGCGGCGCTGCCACCGAAACGGGCTCCCTTGGTGGGACGCGGCATGGGTTTCTCCTTGTGATCTGCACCGGCCGTATCAGGTACCGGTGTCAGTTACCGGCGGACGGACGTCCGCCGGAAGTGGGGCCGGGACCGAAGGCCCGGATGGGGCTCAGTACTGCTCGGTCTCGACGAACCCGGCGTCCGCGTCGTCGTCGGCGCCGAAGGCGTCGGCGGCGGCGGTCGGGTCGAATCCGGGCGGGCTGTCCTTGAGGGCCAGGCCCATGCCGGCGAGCTTCGCCTTGACCTCGTCGATCGACTTCGCACCGAAGTTGCGGATGTCGAGCAGGTCGGCCTCGGAGCGCGCCACGAGCTCACCCACGGAGTGGATGCCCTCACGCTTGAGGCAGTTGTACGAACGAACGGTGAGCTCGAGCTCCTCGATCGGCAGCGCCAGGTCGGCGGCAAGGGCGGCGTCCGTCGGGGACGGGCCCATGTCGATGCCCTCGGCGTCGATGTTGAGCTCACGGGCCAGACCGAACAGCTCGACCAGGGTCTTGCCGGCGGACGCCATGGCGTCACGCGGGCGCATGGCCTGCTTGGTCTCGACGTCGACGATCAGCTTGTCGAAGTCGGTGCGCTGCTCGACTCGGGTCGCCTCGACCTTGTAGGTGACCTTGAGGACCGGCGAGTAGATGGAGTCGACCGGAATACGGCCGATCTCCTGGCCCACCTGCTTGTTCTGCACGGCGGAGACGTAACCGCGGCCGCGCTCGACGGTCAGCTCCATCTCCAGCTTGCCCTTGCCGTTGAGCGTGGCGAGCACCAGGTCGGGGTTGTGCACCTCGACACCGGCCGGCGGGGCGATGTCAGCAGCGGTGACCAGGCCGGGACCCTGCTTGCGCAGGTACATCACGACCGGCTCGTCGTGCTCCGAGGAGACGACCAGCTGCTTGATGTTCAGGATGAGGTCGGTGACGTCCTCCTTGACGCCCGGCACGGTGGTGAACTCGTGCAGGACCCCGTCGATACGGATGGACGTGACCGCCGCACCCGGGATCGAGGAGAGAAGCGTACGGCGGAGGGAGTTGCCGAGCGTGTAGCCGAAACCCGGCTCCAGGGGCTCGATGACGAACCGCGAGCGGTACTCGTCGACGACCTCTTCGGTCAGCGAGGGGCGCTGAGCGATCAGCATGGTGTGTTTCCTTCAGTCGTGGACGCCCGCTATTTGACGTCCTCTGATACAGGGTACGGGCGGTACGCCCCTTACGGGTCGTACCGCCCGAATCCCTACGTCGACCTCGAATGCGTCACGCATCTGAGGTCGAACGCGGCGGCGCTTCGGCGGACGGCAGCCGTACTGCGATACCCCGGGGGACGACCCCCGGACCCCCAGCCGACACACCGTCCGCAGGCAGCCGTGCCTCAGACGCGGCGGCGCTTCGGCGGACGGCAGCCGTTGTGCGGCGTGGGGGTGACGTCCTGGATCGAGCCGACCTCGAGGCCGGTGGCCTGGAGGGAGCGGATCGCGGTCTCACGGCCGGAGCCGGGACCCTTGACGAAGACGTCGACCTTGCGCATGCCGTGCTCCTGCGCGCGGCGGGCGGCCGACTCGGCGGCCATCTGCGCGGCGAAGGGGGTGGACTTGCGCGAGCCCTTGAAGCCGACGTGGCCGGCGGAGGCCCAGGAGATCACGTTGCCGGTCGGGTCCGTGATGGACACGATCGTGTTGTTGAACGTGCTCTTGATGTGCGCGTGGCCGTGAGCGACGTTCTTCTTTTCCTTGCGGCGCACCTTCTTGGCAGCGCCCTGACGACCCTTGGGGGGCATCTATAACTCCTACGGGGAGGTGGTCGGTCCTACAGCGAAGACCGCTGGTAAAGCGTGTCCGCTGAGGACTACTTCTTGCCCGGCTTCTTCTTACCGGCGATGGCGCGACGCGGGCCCTTGCGGGTGCGGGCGTTCGTGCTGGTGCGCTGACCGTGGACCGGCAGGCCGCGGCGGTGACGCAGACCCTGGTAGCAGCCGATCTCGACCTTGCGGCGGATGTTGGCCTGGATGTCGCGGCGGAGGTCACCTTCCGTCTGGAAGTTGACATCCACGTACTCGCGGATCTTGACCAGGTCCTCTTCGGCCAGGTCACGAACGCGGACGTTCGGGTCGACACCGGTGGCGGCGAGGGTCTCCTGGGACCGGGTGCGGCCGATGCCGAAAACGTACGTGAGGGCGACCTCGATGCGCTTGTCGCGCGGGAGGTCAACGCCTTCAAGGCGTGCCATTCATGGCTCCTGATGTATGCGGAGGTCTTCCGCAGAGTCGTTCCGTGGCCGCCGACCCTTGATTGAAGAGAGGGTGGTACGGACCAGGTCCCCGGCCTCCACCGGGGGTGTCGCCGGCCGAAGCCAGGCGGACCCTGCGTATGTACATGTTTTTACGTGCGTCGCGCGAAGAACTGCGAGTGCAGGTGGTCGTGCGTCAGCCCTGGCGCTGCTTGTGGCGCAGGTTGTCGCAGATGACCATGACCCGGCCGTGACGGCGGATCACCTTGCACTTGTCGCAGATCTTCTTGACGCTCGGCTTGACCTTCATGGGATGTGAGGTTCTCCGGGTCAGTGCCGACACCCCGCGAGGGGGGTGCGACAAGATCTACTTGTACCGGTAGACGATCCGGCCACGCGTCAGGTCGTACGGAGAGAGCTCCACCACGACCCGGTCGTCCGGGAGGATACGGATGTAGTGCATCCGCATCTTGCCGGAGATGTGCGCGAGGACCTTGTGACCGTTCTGGAGCTCCACCTTGAACATGGCGTTCGGGAGGGACTCGATCACGGTGCCCTCGATTTCGATGGCACCTTGCTTCTTGGCCACGCTTCGCCTTTCGAATCGGCTACCTTGATCGACTCCCGTCGCCGCGTGCGGACACACGGGTACACGAGAGCCGACGCATCAGTCTACGTCAGGGGCATCCAAAAGACGAATCCGCCAAGTCTGCCCAGGCGTGAAGATCGTTAAGCCCCGCGGTTCAGGCCAGCGGATCCGGGGCGGCAGTGACACCCAGCTCCGCCAGCTTCGCCTTGCCGCCGTCGGGGGCGGTGAGCACCAGCGGCCCCTGCTCGGTGAGCGCCACCGAGTGCTCCCAGTGGGAGGACCAGGTGCCGTCCGTCGTGATGACCGTCCAGTCGTCGGAGAGCACCTCGGTCTGCGGCGTGCCGAGGGAGACCATCGGCTCGATCGCCAGGCAGAAACCGGGCACCAGCTTCGGTCCCTTGCCGCGCTTGCGCGAGACGTAGTTCAGCAGGTGCGGGTCCATGTGCATCTCGGTGCCGATGCCGTGGCCGCCGTAGTCCTCGATGATCCCGTACTTGCCCGTTGCCGGCCGGGGCTGCCGGCGGATGTACGTCTCGATGGCACGGGAGACGTCGACGAGCCGGTTGCCGTTCTTCATCGCGGCGATGCCGGCCCACATCGATTCCTCGGTCACCCGGGAGAGCTCCAGGAGCTCCGGGGCGTGACCGCTGCCCACGAAGGCCGTGTACGCGGCGTCTCCGTGCCAGCCGTCGATGATCGCGCCGCAGTCGATGGAGATGATGTCGCCGTCCTTCAGGACGGTCTTCTCGTCGGGGATGCCGTGGACGACGACCTCGTTCACCGAGGTGCAGATCGTCGCGGGGAAGCCGCCGTACCCGAGGAAGTTCGACTTGGCGCCGTGGTCGGCGATCACCTTGCGCGCCACCTCGTCGAGGTCCTTGGTCGTGGCGCCGGGCACCGCGGCCTCGCGGGTCGCCGCGTGGATGGCGGCGACGACCAGTCCCGCCTCGCGCATCTTCGCGATCTGCTCGGGGGTCTTGATCTGCACCATTACGGCTCGCGCCTTTCTCGACAAGGGGTTCGGGGCTTATCAACGATACGGCCGCGGCGTCCGAAGGACACCGCGGCCGTAACTCTCAGACTCTGCGAACAGGTCAGGCCTGTGCGGCCTTGTCGACCTTGAGCGCTTCCATCGCCCGGGCGGTCACGTCGTTGACCTTGCCGAGCGCGGAGATGGTGACCACCAGGCCCTGGGCCCTGTAGTAGTCGATGATCGGCTCGGTCTGCGTGTGGTAGACCTCGAGCCGCTTGCGGACGGTCTCCTCGGAGTCGTCGTCGCGCTGGTACAGCTCGCCGCCGCACTCGTCGCAGACGCCCTCCGCCTTCGCCGGGGAGTACGTCACGTGGAAGACGTGCGCGCTGTTGTTGCGGCAGACGCGACGGCCGGCGATCCGCTTGACCACCTCGTCCTCGGGAACCTCCAGGTCGAGGACGGCGTCCAGGTGGACGCCCTCGCCCTTGAGCATCTCGTCGAGCGCCACTGCCTGGCCCACGTTGCGCGGGAAGCCGTCCAGCAGGAAGCCGTTCACCGCGTCCGCCTGGGACATACGGTCCTTGGCCATTCCGATGGTCACCTCGTCCGGGACCAGGGTGCCGGCGTCCATGAACGCCTTCGCCTGCTTCCCGAGCTCGGTGCCCTGGGAGATGTTGGCGCGGAAGAGGTCGCCCGTGGAGATGTGCGGGATCGACAGGTTCTTGGCAAGGAACGCGGCCTGCGTTCCCTTCCCGGCACCGGGCGGCCCGACGAGGACGATTCGCATCAGCGGAGGAACCCTTCGTAATTGCGCTGCTGGAGCTGGCTCTCGATCTGCTTCACGGTCTCCAGACCCACACCCACGATGATGAGGATGCTCGTCCCGCCGAACGGGAAGTTCTGGTTCGCGCCTCCGAAGCCTGCCAACGCCATCGTCGGAACAAGAGCAATCAGACCCAGGTACAGCGAGCCCGGCCAAGTGATCCTGTTGAGCACGTAGCTCAGGTACTCGGCAGTAGGTCGACCTGCCCGGATACCCGGGATGAAGCCACCATACTTCTTCATGTTGTCCGCGACTTCCTCGGGGTTGAACGAGATCGCCACATAGAAGAAGGCGAAGAACACGATCAGAAGGAAGTACGTGACGATGTAATAGGGGTGGTCACCCTTGACGAAGTGGGCTTCGATCCAGGTTTTCCAGGCCGACTGCGAGTTCGAGAACTGCGCGACGAGCGCCGGGATGTAGAGCAGCGACGAGGCGAAGATGACGGGAATCACACCCGCCTGGTTCACCTTGAGCGGGATGTAAGTGGACGTACCGCCGTACGACCTCCGCCCGATCATGCGCTTCGCGTACTGCACGGGGATGCGCCGCTGGGCCTGCTCGACGAAGACGACGAGCGCCACCATCACGAAGCCGATCAGGATCACCGTGCCGAACTCGATCCAGCCCTGGGCGAGCTTGCCGCTCTCCTTGATGGCCCACAGGGCACCCGGGAAGCCGGCGGCGATCGAGATGAACATGAGGATCGACATACCGTTGCCGATGCCGCGGTCGGTGATGAGCTCACCGAGCCACATGACGGCGGCGGTACCGGCCGTCATGGTGATGACCATCACGGCGGTGGTGAAGATCGACTGGTCCGGCACGATCTCGTTGCCCACCGGGCAGCTGGCGAACAGCGCGCCGCTCCGGGCGGTGGCGACAAGGCCGGTTCCCTGCAGCACGGCCAGCGCCACCGTCAGGTAGCGCGTGTACTGCGTGATCTTCGCCGTGCCGGACTGGCCCTCCTTCTTGAGGGCCTCCAGCCGCGGAATGACCACGGTCAGCAGCTGCAGGATGATGCTCGCCGTGATGTACGGCATGATGCCGAGCGCGAAGATGGTGATCTGCAGCAGCGCTCCGCCGCTGAACATGTTCACCAGCCCGAACAGGCTGTTATTGCCCTTCGTGGCCGCATCCACACAGATCTGGACGTTCTGGTAGTTGACTCCGGGAACCGGGATATGCGATCCGAGTCGGTACAGAACGATGATGGCAAGTGTGAAGAGCAGCTTCTTGCGCAGGTCGGGCGTCTTGAACGCCCGGGCGAACGCGGTGAGCACGGTGCCTCCTGCGACCCCCGCGCTACTGCGTCAGAGGTGACGGTATTGAGGATCGACGAATACGTAACAGGCAAATCCGCTCGGCCTGCCAGTAGGCACACCGGGCTGAAGTTAACAACGCACGACACCTTACCGGCGACGGTGCCCGCCTAGGAACGACCAACCGGGGATGCCCCGTTTAGGAGGCATCCCCGGTCGGATGTTCAGGCCATCGAGACGTCTCAGACGAGCTCGGTGACGGTGCCGCCGGCAGCGGCAATCTTCTCCTTGGCGGAGCCGGAGACGGCGTCGACCGTCACCTGCAGCGCCACGGAGATCTCGCCCTGGCCCAGGACCTTGACGAGGCTGTTCTTGCGCACGGCACCCTTGTCGACCAGGTCGGCAACGGTGACCTCGCCACCCTGCGGGTACAGGGCCGCGAGCTTGTCCAGGTTCACGACCTGGTACTCGGTGCGGAACGGGTTCTTGAAGCCCTTGAGCTTCGGAAGGCGCATGTGGAGGGGCATCTGCCCACCCTCGAAGCGCTCCGGAACCTGGTAACGGGCCTTGGTGCCCTTGGTACCACGACCGGCCGTCTTACCCTTCGACGCCTCACCACGACCGACACGGGTCTTCGCGGTCTTGGCGCCAGGGGCGGGACGGAGGTTGTGGACCTTCAGCGGGTTCTGCTCCGCCATGTCAGTCGACCTCCTCGACCGTCACGAGGTGGCGGACGGTGTGCACCATGCCGCGGAACTCGGGGCGGTCCTCCTTGACAACCACGTCGTTCAGGCGCTTGAGCCCGAGCGAACGCAGCGTGTCGCGGTGGTTCTGCTTGCTGCCGATGTACGACTTCGTCTGCGTGATCTTGAGGCGGGCCATTACGCACCCGCTCCCGCACGCGCACGGAGCAGAGCCGCGGGGGCGACGTCCTCGAGCGGCAGACCACGGCGAGCCGCGATCTCCTCGGGACGCTGCAGGCCCTTCAGGGCCTCCACGGTCGCGTGCACGATGTTGATCGCGTTGTCCGAGCCGAGCGACTTCGACAGGATGTCGTGCACGCCCGCGCACTCGAGCACGGCACGCACCGGGCCACCGGCGATAACGCCGGTACCGGGGGAAGCCGGCTTGAGCAGAACGACGCCGGCAGCCTTCTCACCCTGGATCGGGTGGGGGATGGTGCCCTGGATACGGGGGACCTTGAAGAAGTGCTTCTTGGCCTCCTCAACACCCTTGGCGATGGCGGCCGGCACCTCCTTGGCCTTGCCGTAACCGACGCCTACGGTGCCGTCACCGTCACCCACCACGACGAGCGCGGTGAAGCTGAAGCGACGACCACCCTTGACAACCTTGGCGACGCGGTTGATCGCGACAACGCGCTCAACGTACGCGGTCTTCTCGGCGGCAGCAGCGCCACCGTCGCGACCCTTCCGGTCCCGCCGCTCGCCGCCACCGGCACCGCTTCCGCGGCGCTGGGGTCCAGCCATTGGATTTACCTCTCTCTGTTACGTCCGTTAGTCCCGGAACCGGGGCTCAGAACTTCAGCCCGGCTTCGCGGGCGGCGTCAGCCAGAGCGGCAATGCGCCCGGCGTACCTGTTGCCACCACGGTCGAACACGACGGCCTCGACGCCGGCGGCCTTGGCGCGCTCGGCGACCAGGGAACCGACCTGCTTGGCCTGGGCGCTCTTGTCGCCCTCGCCACCACGGATCGAGGTGTCCAGGGTCGACGCCGACGCGAGCGTGTGGCCCGCGATGTCGTCGATGACCTGAGCCACGATGTGGCGGTTGGAACGCGTCACGACCAGGCGCGGACGCTCCGGCGTACCGGAGACGTGCTTGCGGACGCGGATGTGGCGGCGCTTGATGGCGGCGCGCTTGTACGCGTCGCCCTTGGCAATCTTCACACCGTATGCCATGGCTTACTTACCCGCCTTTCCGACCTTGCGGCGGATGACCTCGCCCGCGTACTTCACGCCCTTGGCCTTGTACGGGTCGGGCTTGCGCAGCTTACGGATGTTCGCGGCGACCTCGCCGACCTTCTGCTTGTCGATGCCCTCGACCGAGAACTTGGTCGGCGACTCGACCTTGAAGGAGATGCCCTCGGGCGCCTCCACCAGGATCGGGTGGCTGTAACCGAGCTGGAACTCCAGGTTGGAGCCCTTCGCGGCGACGCGGTAACCGACACCGCTGATCTCGAGCGCCTTCGTGTATCCCTGGGTCACACCGGTGATCATGTTCGCCACCAGCGTGCGGGACAGGCCGTGCAGGGCCTTGTTCTGACGCTCGTCGTTGGGACGGGTGACGTTGAGCACGCCCTCCTCGCCCTTAACAATCTCGATCGGCGCGGCGACGGTGTGCGTGAGGGTGCCCTTGGAACCCTTCACGGTGACCGTGCGGCCATCGATGGTGACGTCCACACCGGCGGGAACCTGGATGGGGAGCTTGCCGATTCGCGACATTAGCTTTTCCTCCGTTCCCGACTACCAGACGTAGGCGAGGACTTCCCCACCCACGCCCTTCTTCTGCGCCTGCTGGCCGGTCAGGAGACCGTGGGACGTGGAGATGATCGCCACGCCCAGGCCGCCGAGAACCTTCGGCAGGTTGGTGGACTTCGCGTAAACGCGCAGACCCGGCTTGGAGATGCGCTTGATGCCGGCGATCGAACGCTCACGGTTCGGGCCGAACTTCAGCTCCAGGACGAGGTTCTTGCCGACCTCGGCGTCCTCGACCTTCCAGCCGGTGATGAAACCCTCCTGCTGGAGGATCTCGGCGATGTGCGACTTGATCTTGCTGTGCGGCATCACCACGGAGTCGTGGTACGCCGAGTTCGCGTTACGCAGACGCGTCAGCATGTCTGCGATCGGATCAGTCATGGTCATGAATTGGCCTTCGGCCTCTCTCGCCGGGGTTTCCTGTATGCGCCATCCCTCTCCCCACACAGGGGCGGGACGGGTGCGGCGCGGGGACCTACGGCGTAGTAAGTCGTACGGGCGGCAGACGCCCAACCCTCCTAGCCTAAGCCATGGAGGGAAGGGCCCCTGCCAACCCTCTGCTTACCGAGAGACTCCGGTTGTCCCGATTAAGGGGACTACCAGGAGCTCTTGGTCACGCCCGGCAGCTCGCCACGGTGAGCCATCTCACGAAGGCACACGCGGCACAGGCCGAACTTGCGGTACACGGAGTGCGGACGGCCGCAGCGCTGGCAGCGGGTGTACGCACGCACACCGAACTTGGGCTTACGAGCAGCCTTGGCAATAAGAGCCTTCTTCGCCATCTCGCTTACGCCTCCTTGAACGGGAAGCCGAGGTGACGCAGAAGGGCACGGCCCTCGTCGTCGTTGGTCGCCGTGGTGACCACGGTGATGTCCATACCCCGGACGCGGTCGATCTTGTCCTGGTCGATCTCGTGGAACATGACCTGCTCCGTGAGACCGAAGGTGTAGTTGCCACGGCCGTCGAACTGCTTGGGGGACAGACCACGGAAGTCGCGGATACGCGGAAGCGCGAGCGACAGGGTGCGGTCCAGGAACTCCCACATGCGGTCGCCACGAAGCGTGACGTGGGCACCGATCGGCTGGCCCTCACGCAGCTTGAACTGCGCGATGGACTTACGGGCCTTGGTGACGGCCGGCTTCTGGCCGGTGATCGTGGTGAGGTCCTTGATGGCACCATCGATCAGCTTGGAGTCGCGGGCGGCGTCGCCCACACCCATGTTGACCACGATCTTGACGAGGCCCGGGACCTGCATGACGTTCTCGTAGGAGAACTCCTCACGCAGCTTGCCCGCGATCTCCTCGCGGTACTTCGTCTTCAGACGCGGAGTGGTGGTGGTAGCCATCAGATGTCCTCACCCGTCCGCTTGGCAACGCGGATCTTGTTGCCCTCGTCGTCGAAGCGGAAACCGACGCGGGTCACGACCTTCTTGCCGTCCTTCTCCACGACGAGCTGAACATTGCTCACGTGAATGGGGGCCTCGGTCGTGACGATGCCACCGGTCTGCGAACCACGAGCGGTCTGGCCGGCCTTGGTGTGCTTCTTGACCCGGTTGACACCCTCGACCAGGACGCGGTCCTCGCGGGGGAAGGCCGCGATGACCTTGCCCTGCTTGCCCTTGTCCTTGCCGGTGATGACCTGAACCAGGTCGCCCTTCTTGATCTTCATGCTTACAGCACCTCCGGCGCGAGCGAGATGATCTTCATGAACTTCTTCTCGCGCAGCTCACGGCCCACCGGGCCGAAGATACGGGTGCCGCGAGGGTCGCCGTCGTTCTTGAGAATGACAGCGGCGTTCTCGTCGAAGCGGATGTACGAGCCGTCCTGGCGGCGGCGCTCCTTGACGGTGCGAACGATGACCGCCTTGACGACGTCACCCTTCTTCACGTTGCCACCGGGGATCGCGTCCTTGACGGTGGCGACGATGACGTCACCGATGCCCGCGTAGCGGCGACCGGAGCCACCGAGAACACGGATGCAAAGGATCTCCTTGGCACCAGTGTTGTCGGCGACGCGCAGTCGCGACTCCTGCTGGATCACGTCTATCTCCTGATTGTCTGCCGGTTCCCGGCGGGGGCTCTCCTCTTACGAGGTGAAGCCCCCACCGAGCCTGGCGGAACGAACTCGAAGGGTTACCCCTTCAAGCAATTACTTGGCCTTCTCGAGGATCTCGACGACGCGCCAGCGCTTCGTCGCGGACAGCGGCCGGGTCTCCATGAGGAGGACACGGTCGCCGACGCCCGCGGCGTTCTGCTCGTCGTGTGCCTTGAGCTTGTTCGTACGGCGGATGACCTTGCCGTACAGCGCGTGCTTCACACGGTCCTCGACGGCGACGACGACGGTCTTGTCCATCTTGTCGCTGACGACGAGACCCTCACGGGTCTTGCGGAATCCGCGCGCTTCCTTGTTCTCAGTCACGTTGCTCTCGCTCATCAGGCGCTCTCCACCGTCTCGATGCCCAGCTCGCGCTCACGCATCAGGGTGTAGATCCGGGCGATGTCCTTGCGGACGGCCTTCAGCCGGCCGTGGTTCTCGAGCTGGCCCGTCGCCGCCTGGAAGCGGAGGTTGAACAGCTCTTCCTTGGCCTCGCGGAGCTTGGCAACAAGCTCCTCGTTGCCCAGTTCGCGCAGCTCGGACGCCTTGGTACCGGCCGACATCACGCTTCACCTGCCTCGCGCTTGACGATCCGGCACTTCATCGGCAGCTTGTGAGCCGCGCGAGTCAGAGCCTCACGTGCAATCTTCTCGTTCGGGTAGGACAGCTCGAACATGACCCGGCCCGGGTGCACGTTCGCGACCCACCACTCGGGGGAGCCCTTACCGGAACCCATGCGGGTCTCGGCGGGCTTCTTCGTCAGCGGGCGGTCCGGGTAGATGTTGATCCAGACCTTGCCGCCACGCTTGATGTGGCGGGTCATCGCGATACGAGCCGCCTCGATCTGGCGGTTGGTCACGTACGCCGGCGTCATGGCCTGGATGCCGTACTCGCCGAACGCAACCGTCGTACCACCCTTGGCCATACCGCGGCGCTTGGGGTGGTGCTGCTTGCGGTGCTTGACCCTACGGGGGATCAGCATTTCGGTCAGGCCTCCGTTCCGGTGCTCTCAGCAGCCGGAGCGGCAGCGGCGGGAGCGTCGGCCTTGGGGGCCTCGGCTGCCGGCGCGGACTGCTGCGGCTTGCGACCGCGACCGCCACGCTCGCCACCGCGGCCACCGCGACCGGCCGGGCGGTCAGCGCCACCACGGGCCGGGCGGTTGCCCGCACGGGCAGCAGCGTTCTCGGCGCGGACCTCGGCGATGTTCTTGACGTCGCCCTTGTAGATCCAGACCTTCACGCCGATGCGGCCGAAGGTCGTCTTGGCCTCGAAGAAGCCGTACTCGACGTTCGCGCGCAGCGTGTGCAGCGGCACACGACCCTCGCGGTAGAACTCCGAGCGCGACATCTCCGCACCGCCGAGGCGGCCGCCACACTGGATCTTGATGCCCTTGGCGCCGGCCTTCATCGCCGACTGCATGCTCTTACGCATGGCGCGGCGGAAGGAGACGCGGGAGGACAGCTGCTCGGCAACGGCCTGCGCGACCAGCTGAGCGTCGACCTCGGGGTTCTTGACCTCGAGGATGTTCAGCTGGACCTGCTTGCCCGTGAGCTTCTCGAGGTCGCCGCGGATGCGGTCGGCCTCGGCGCCACGGCGGCCGATGACGATGCCGGGACGCGCGGTGTGGATGTCCACCCGCACGCGGTCACGGGTGCGCTCGATCTCAACCTTCGAGATGCCGGCGCGCTCCATGCCGGACGTCATCATCCGACGGATGGCGACGTCTTCCTTGACGTAGTCCTTGTACAGCTTGTCGGCGTACCAACGGGACTTGAAGTCCGTGGTGATACCGAGCCGGAACCCGTGCGGGTTTACCTTCTGGCCCATTACCGGGTTCCTTCCTTGCTGCTGACGACCACGGTGATGTGGCTGGTCCGCTTACGGATCCGGTAGGCACGGCCCTGAGCACGCGGACGGAACCGCTTCAGGGTCGGGCCCTCGTCCACGTACGCCTCGCTGATGAACAGCGAAGAGGCGTCACTGTGGTCGTAGTTGTGCGCGGCGTTGGCAATGGCGCTGTCCAGCACCTTGCCGACCGGCACGCTCGCGGCCTGCGGGGCGAAACGCAGGACCGCCTGAGCCTCCGTGGCATCCATGCCACGGATGAGGTCCACCACGCGGCGGGCCTTCATGGGCGTGACGCGGATGTACCGCGCCTGGGCCCTGGCTTCCATGGTTGTCCCTTCGGTGTAAGTCATAGTCGTTCCACCCCGCGTTAGCGGCGCTTCGACTTCCGGTCGTCCTTGACGTGGCCGCGGAAGGTGCGAGTCGGCGAGAACTCGCCGAGCTTGTGGCCGACCATGGACTCGGTGACGAACACCGGGACATGGGTCTTGCCGTTGTGCACCGCGATCGTGTGGCCGAGCATGGCCGGGATGATCATCGAGCGACGGGACCAGGTCTTGATGACGTTCTTGGTGCCGGCTTCGTTCTGGGCGTCCACCTTCTTGATCAGGTGGTCGTCGACGAAGGGCCCCTTCTTGAGACTGCGCGGCATCTAAACCCGCTCCTAGCGCTTCTTGTTCGTCTTGCGGCGGCGGACGATGTACTTGTTCGAAGCCTTCTTCGGCGAACGAGTACGACCCTCCTTCTGACCCCACGGGGAGACCGGGTGGCGACCACCGGAGGTCTTGCCCTCACCACCACCGTGCGGGTGGTCAACCGGGTTCATCGCGACACCGCGGACGGTCGGGCGGACGCCCTTCCAGCGCAGACGGCCGGCCTTGCCCCAGTTGATGTTCGACTGCTCGGCGTTGCCGACCTCGCCGATGGTGGCGCGGCAGCGGACGTCGACCAGGCGGATCTCGCCGGACGGCATACGCAGGTGGGCCATCTGGCCCTCCTTCGCCAGCAGCTGCACGGAGGCACCCGCGGAACGGGCGAACTTCGCACCGCCGCCGGGCCGCAGCTCAATGGCGTGGATGGTCGTACCGACCGGGATGTTGCGCAGCGCCAGGTTGTTACCGGGCTTGATGTCGGCGGCCGGGCCGTTCTCGACACGGTCGCCCTGGCTCAGGCCACGCGGCGCGATGATGTAGCGCTTCTCGCCGTCTGCGTAGTGCAGGAGCGCGATGCGCGCGGTGCGGTTCGGGTCGTACTCGATGTGAGCGACCTTGGCCGGCACGCCATCCTTGTCGTGACGACGGAAGTCGATCACGCGGTAGGCGCGCTTGTGGCCACCGCCCTGGTGACGGACGGTCACACGACCGGTGTTGTTACGGCCGCCCTTGCTGTGCAGGGGGCGGACCAGCGACTTCTCCGGCGTGGACCGCGTGATCTCGACAAAGTCGGCGACGCTGGAGCCACGACGGCCCGGGGTCGTCGGCTTGTACTTGCGGATACCCATTTCTCAGTCCTCGTCCGATTCCGGACGATCCAGACCGCCGTTAGGCGGTCGGACCGCCGAAGATGTCGATACGGTCGCCCTCGGCAAGGGTCACGATGGCGCGCTTGGTGTTGGCGCGCTTGCCGAAACCGGTGCGGGTGCGCTTGCGCTTGCCCTGACGGTTGATCGTGTTGACCCCGGTGACCTTGACCGAGAAGACCGCCTCGACGGCCTGCTTGATCTGGGTCTTGTTGGAGCCGGGCGCGACGATGAACGTGTACTTGTTCTCGTCGAGCAGGGCGTAGCTCTTCTCGGAGACAACCGGCTTGACGAGAACGTCGCGCGGGTCCGTGAAGGTCTTGCTGGTTACGGTCGCCTCGGACATCAGGCGTCGCTCCCTTCGGTCTCAGCGGCCTTGGGGCCAGACACGAAGGACTCGAAGGCGGCCTTGGTGAAGACCACGTCGTCGGAGACGAGCACGTCGTACGTGTTCAGCTGGCCCGGCTCCAGGATGTGCACCTGGGGCAGGTTGCGGGCGGACAGCCACGCGGCCTCGTCGGCGCGGTCGACGACCAGGAGCAGGTTCTTGCGCTCACTGATCTTGCCGAACAGCGTCTTCGCGGCCTTGGTGGAGACCTCGCCCTCGACCACGCCGGAGACGACGTGGATGCGGGAGTGACGGGCCCGGTCGGTGAGGGCACCGCGCAGGGCGGCGGCCTTCATCTTCTTCGGGGTCCGCTGCGAGTAGTCACGCGGCACGGGGCCGTGGACGACGCCACCGCCGGCGAACTGAGGCGCACGGGTCGAACCCTGACGGGCGCGGCCGGTGCCCTTCTGGCGGTAAGGCTTCTTGCCACCACCGCGGACCTCGCCACGCGTCTTGACCTTGTGCGTGCCCTGACGGGCGGCGGCCAGCTGCGCGACGACGACCTGGTGGATCAGCGGGATGCTGACCTTGGCGTCGAAGATCTCGGCCGGGAGCTCAACGGTCCCGGACTTGTCGCCTGCGGGCGACAGAATGTCAATGGTGCTCATAGTCCTCAGGCCCCCTTGGCCGCAGTGCGGACCAGGACCAGGCCGCCGTTCGGACCAGGAACCGCGCCCTTGATCAGGAGCAGGCCCTTCTCCGCGTCAACGGCGTGAACGGTCAGGTTCTGGGTGGTGACCCGCTCGTTGCCCATGCGGCCCGCCATGCGGAGGCCCTTGAACACACGGCCCGGGGTGGCGCAGCCACCGATGGAGCCGGGAGAGCGGTGCTTGCGCTGGGTGCCGTGACCGGCGCCGAGGCCCTTGAAGTTGTGACGCTTCATGACACCGGCGAAGCCCTTGCCCTTGCTCTTGCCCGTGACGTCGACCTTGACGCCGGACTCGAACACCTCGGCAGTGATCTCCTGGCCCAGCGTGTACTCGCTGGCGTCAGGGGTGCGGAGCTCCACCAAGTGGCGGCGGGGGGTCACGTCGGCCTTGGCGAAGTGGCCCTTGAGGGGCTTGTTCACCTTGCGAGGGTCGATCTCGCCGAAGGCGATCTGGACCGACTCGTAGCCGTCGATGTCGTTCGTACGGACCTGGGTAACGACGCAGGGCCCGGCCTTGACGACGGTCACCGGGACGACACGGTTGTTCTCGTCCCAGACCTGGGTCATGCCGAGCTTCTCGCCCAGGACGCCCTTGATCTGCTTTGCCATCTCTTCCGCGCCTCTCAGAGCTTGATCTCGATGTCAACGCCGGCCGGAAGGTCCAGGCGCATCAGCGAGTCAACGGTCTTGGGCGTCGGGTCGAGGATGTCGATCAGGCGCTTGTGCGTGCGCATCTCGAAGTGCTCGCGCGAGTCCTTGTACTTGTGCGGCGACTTGATGACGCAGTACACGTTCTTCTCAGTGGGCAGCGGCACCGGGCCTGCGACCGACGCACCAGTGCGGGTCACCGTCTCGACGATCTTCTTCGCCGAGGAGTCGATGACCTCGTGGTCGTAGGCCTTGAGCCGGATGCGGATCTTCTGTCCCGCCATGGCTACTCAGTAGTCCTTTGTCTAGTGAAACGCTCTGGTACTCGGTGGGTCTTGCTCTCTTCTCCGACCCACGCGGTCGGGCGTGTCGCAGTCCCTCTACGAAGATCTCCCGAAGGATTTCCCAACCAAGGGGTGCGGGCCTGATGACCGCGGATCGGGGGAAGAGCTCCCGCCGAGCGCCTGGCCGGTACCCCGCTGACACTTCCCGGAAGATTCCCGTACGTCCGACCCGCGTGGGGTCGACGAGTACTGTGGGACTCGCTTCCGGTCCTCCCGGCGGGAGGCGCGCAGCATCGGCACTCAACCGAGCAACCCGGACAGTCTGCCATACGCTTCCGCGCCCTGGCCAATCGAGCCGAAGACATTACCCCGAGGGTGTCGCGTGTCAAACACGGGACGCGGGAGCCTGCGCCCGCCGCGCAGCCCGGCGCGTTCGAGGCCCACCCGGACCGCACCGCGCGGGAGTTGGCCAAGGTGTTCACCGCGTCGGCCGGCGAGGCCGCCTATGCGCGATCCGACCCCGGCTCGGCAGGGCCGCCCGGGGTGGCTCCGGCTTTCGTGTGGAGGACCTCGCGGGCCTGCTCCGCGGCGCGGGTCATGCTCTCGGAGACGAAGTCGAGGAAACGCGCGATGTTCTCGAGGCGGGCGGCGGCCGGGGTGTCGGGGCCGAGGATGCCCACACCATGCCGTGCGGTCTCGATGATCCGGGCGTTGGCCTGGGCGCTGGCGATCATCGCCTGGTACCAGACGTCGTCGTCGACGACGTAGCGCTCGCGGCGGCGTTCGTCGCGCTCCCGGCGGACGAGGCCCTGGCTCTCGAGGAACGCGATCGCCTTGGAGATGGACGCCGGACTGACCTGGAGGCGCTGAACGAGTTCGGACGCGGTGAGGCTGCCCGCGTCGGTGAGGTAGAGGCAGGTCATTACGCGGGACATCATCTTGGGCGTACCCGCCTGCATGAGAACCGTGCAGAACATCTCCTCGTACTCGCGCACGGCCTCGGCATCGCGCCCGTAGGCCTGCGGGGGCGCCTGCGCCCCTGGGGGCGCGGTCTGCCGGCGCCGGTGGGCGCGCTGTTCGGTGGCGCGGTGGGCGAGGTCGGCCCGGTAGGCGGTGGGGCCGCCGTTGCGCATCACCTCGCGCGTGATCGTCGAGGTGGGGCGGTCGAGGCCTCTGGCGATCTCCGCGTAGGCGAGGCCGTCGGCCAGTCCCAGCGCGATCTGCTGACGTTCCTGCTGAGTGAGCCTGCCTCCCGGCATCACGGTCTCCTTCGTGGTCGGCGCTGCCGCCACCATAGCGTTCAGTTCCATTCATTGCAACGAACAAGCAGGCCCCTGTTGCATTAGCTTCAGATTCATTGCAATAAATTCCCCGCCTCGACCTGCGATTACTGCGTTTCGACGCAACGATTATGTTGCCAGATCCATGAACGCAACGTAGCGTTTCCATCATCAGAAACGGCGAGCCGACGGAGCGCACGCCGCTGAAGAAGGAGAACGCAATGCAGAAGTTCGACACCCCGGCCCCGGTCTCCGCCGTCCTCGACATCCCCGCGGGACGCATCCGGTTCATCGCCGCCGACCGGGCCGACACCACGGTCGAGATCCTTCCCGCGGACGCCTCGAAGGGCCGCGACGTGAAGGCGGCGGAGCAGATCGCGGTCGCGTACGACGACGGCGTCCTGCGGATCGAGGCGCCACCGGCGAAGAACCGGATCCTCGGCAGCTCCGGATCCATCGAGGTGACCGTCCAGCTGCCCGCCGGCTCCCGCATCGAGGCGAAGGCGGCCGCCGGCGAGTTCCGCGGCGTCGGACGGCTCGGCGACGTCGCCCTCGAGGCGGCGCAGGGCTCGGTCAAGCTCGACGAGGCCGCAAGCGCCCGCCTCACCCTCCTCGCCGGCGACGTCTCGGTCGGCCGCCTGGGCGGACCCGCCGAGATCAGCACCCAGAAGGGCGACATCCGCATCGCCGAGGCCAAGCGCGGCACGGTCGTGCTGCACACCGAGGCCGGCGAGCTGTCGGTCGGCGCCGCCCGCGGCGTCTCCGCCTCCCTGGACGCCGGCACCGCCTACGGCCGGATCCACAACACGCTCAAGAACAGCGACGGCGCCGCCGCCGGCCTGAACATCCACGCGACCACCGCCTACGGCGACATCGTCGCCCGCAGCCTCTGAGGAGCACCGACCATGACCAACTTGGCCATCGCGGCGAACGGGCTGCGCAAGTCCTACGGCGACAAGGTCGTGCTCGACGGCATCGACCTGGCGGTGCCGGCCGGCACCATCTTCTCCCTGCTCGGCCCGAACGGCGCCGGCAAGACCACCGCCGTCAAGATCCTCTCCACCTTCATCACCGCCGACGCCGGCGAGCTGCACGTCGGCGGCCACGATCTGGCCGCGGACCCGCAGGCCGTGCGGGCCGCGATCGGCGTCACCGGGCAGTTCTCCGCCGTCGACGGGTTGATCACCGGCGAGGAGAACATGCTCCTCATGGCGGACCTGCACCACCTGTCCAAGCGCGAGGGACGGCGGGTCGCCACCGAGTTGCTGGAGCGCTTCGACCTGGTCGAGGCCGCGAAGAAGCCCGCCGCCAGCTACTCCGGCGGCATGAAACGCCGCCTCGACATCGCCATGACGCTGGTCGGCAACCCGCGGATCATCTTCCTCGACGAGCCCACCACCGGTCTCGACCCGCGCAGCCGCCACAACATGTGGGGGATCATCCGCGAGCTGGTCTCCGGCGGCGTCACCGTCTTCCTCACCACCCAGTACCTGGAGGAGGCCGACGAACTCGCCGACCGCATCGCGGTACTGAGCAACGGCAAGATCGCCGCCGAGGGGAGCGCCGACGAGCTGAAGCGGCTCATCCCGGGCGGGCACGTCCGGCTGCGGTTCTCCGACCCGTCCGCCTACCAGACCGCCGCCGCCGCGCTGCGTGAGGCCGCCCGGGACGACCAGGCGCTGTCGCTGCAGCTCCCCAGCGACGGCAGCCAGCGCGAGCTGCGCTCCATCCTCGACTGGCTGGACTCGGCCGGCATCGAGGCGGACGAGCTGACCGTGCACACCCCCGACCTCGACGACGTGTTCTTCGCCCTGACCGGCAGCAAGGTGCCCGCCCAGGCCGACCAGCCCAAGGAGACAGTCCGATGAGCACCCTCTCCCTCGCCGTGCGCGACTCCGCCAAGATGCTCCGCCGCAACCTCCTGCACGCGCGGCGCTACCCGTCCCTCACGCTGAACCTGCTGCTCACCCCGGTGATGCTGCTGCTGCTCTTCGTCTACATCTTCGGCGAGGTCATGAGCGCCGGCATGGGCGGCGGCGCCGACCGCGCCGAGTACATCGCCTATGTCGTCCCGGGCATCCTGCTCATGACCATCGGCAGCACCGTCGTCGGGGCCGCGGTGTCGGTCGCCACCGACATGTCCGAGGGCATCATCGCCCGCTTCCGCACGATGGCCATCCACCGCGGCTCCGTGCTCATCGGGCACGTCGTCGGCAGCGTCCTGCAGTCGATCGCCAGCGTGGTCCTCGTCGGCGCCGTCGCCGTGGCCATCGGCTTCCGGTCCACCGACGCCACGACCCTGGAGTGGCTGGCGGCGTTCGGTCTGCTCGCGCTCTTCGCCCTGGCGCTCACCTGGATCGCGGTCGGGATGGGCATGGCCAGCCCGAACGCCGAGGCGGCCAGCAACAGCGCGCTGCCGCTGATCCTCCTGCCGCTCATCTCCAGTGCGTTCACCCCGATCAACGCGATGCCGGGCTGGTTCCAGCCGATCGCCGAGTACCAACCGTTCACGCCGGCCATCGAGACCCTGCGCGGCCTGCTGCTCGGCACCGAGATCGGCCACAACGGATGGCTCGCGGTTGTCTGGTGCATCGCCCTGGCCGCGCTCGGCTACCGCTGGTCGACGGCATCGTTCCGGCGCGACCCGAAGTAGCCGGCCTGAGCACGCGGGCCACCGCCCACAGCTCGTCCCGCCCGAGGGCGGCGCACTCCGACACCGCGTCGGCGTACGCCGCCCCTTCGGCGTTCTCGGCCATCGGTGCGAGTTCCGCGAATGCCCCCGGCTGGCCGAGGGCGCCGCCCGGCCGCCCTCACCCCGGCACCGACGTCCGCTCCCGGGGCAGCGCCGACAGGCCCAGGCCCAGTGCGAGGACGAGCCCCGCCGGGACGGCCAGCACCACGGCCGGATGGACCGACCGGTCCAGCAGCCACGCGCCGAACAGGGCGCCGAAGAACATGGCGAGGATCGACGAAAGCCGCCGCAACTCCACCCCGGTGCCCGAGCCGACCCGGTTGTCGGCCGCCAGCGGGTGGAGCACGACGAGCAGTCCGGTCAGGGCCGTGGTCACCACCGTCGTGGAGGCGCCCGGCACGTTCACCCGCAGCGCCGTCACGTTACGCACACCCATGGCACAGGCCACCATGCCGATCGCCGCGAGGTGGCGCGCGTCCACCGGGCCGCCGGGGCGCTCGATGCCGATGCGCCAGACCACGAATGCGGACGCGCTCAGCAAGAGGCCCTCCCCCACCAGGGCGGCGATGAACCAGCGCCGGCCCAGGGCGTCGATCGCCGACTCGGCCCGCGAGCCACCGACCGCCCCGATCGCGAAGCCCGCCAGGGAAGCCGCCGTCGCGGCGATCGAGATGCCGGCGGTCCCGGCGACAGCGAACCCGAGCAGCAGCAGACTGCCGGTCTGAACGGCCGCGAAGACCGGACCGAGCACGAGGAACGAGACCGCCTCGATCATCCCTGTCGTCACCGTGAGCAGAACCATGATGAACGTCAGCGCCCGCCCGGCCTTGGGTTTCATACGGGGACGGTACGGTCGCCGGACCGTTCCGGCGTCACAGCACAGGGCCCGCCTCACCCCCGCGGGTGAACGCCGTCGCGGGACGGGAGCGGTCCGGGCAACGTACGCGTCCCACGGCCGCCGCCACCGGGCGATATTCGGTCGAAGGCCGTGACTCGCCGCTCCTACAGTGGCAGGACAGCCATTCGACACGGGGGCCCGATTCGTCATGCGTACGCACTATCCACGGACCCGGCATCTGCCGTGGTCGCCCGGTGCGACCGTCGACGATGTCCGGGTCACCGACCTGGCAGGGCTGCGGGGCCGCGAAGTCGTCGTCACCGAGAAGCTCGACGGCGAGAACACCACCCTCTACCGCGACGGGCTGCATGCCCGTTCGCTCGACTCGGCGCATCATCCCTCGCGGACATGGGTGAAGGCCCTCCAGGGGCGGATCGGGCATCACATTCCAGAGGGCTGGCGGGTGTGCGGGGAGAACATGTTCGCCCGGCATTCGATTGCGTACGACGATCTGGACAGCTACTTCTACGGGTTCTCCGTGTGGGACGAGCTCGGCTGGTGCCTCGACTGGGACCGGACCGTGCGGCTTCTGCGCGACCTCGGGATTCCTGTGCCGCGCGTGCTGTGGCGCGGCGAGTTCGACGAGCGGGCGCTGCGGCGACTGCAGCTGGACCTCGGCCGGCAGGAGGGGTTCGTCGTCCGGAGCGTCGACGGCTTCATGGCGGAGGAGTTTGGGCAGCGGGCCGCCAAGTGGGTGCGGGCCGGGCATGTGCAGACCGATACCCACTGGATGCACGCGGCCGTCGTCGAGAACGGGCTCGGGCCGGGGGCCGCCCTGTGGGACGTACGGTCCGGTGCCGCGCCCGACGTGAAGGCGCTCGGCCGTGCCGTCGGCATCGCCGACGGGGACGCCGAGGCCGTCGCCGGGCTGGACCTGGGCGGGCGGACCGGCGACGACCGGCTCGCGGGCGTCCTGGCCGCGATGCTGCACCGCCATCGCCGGGCCGCGCTGGCAGCAAGGCTCGCCTCCCCGCTCGGGATGCCGCTCGCGCGGCGCGTCGCGGACCTCGTCGGGCTGCATCCGGCGCTGCACCGGCCGTACCCGGACGAGAGCAGGCGGGCCGGTCTGGTGCGGCTGTCCCACGCCGCCGACCTCGGCGTGCTGCACGCCGTCGCCCGTGCGACGGCGTCCACGGAAGAGGCACGCGAGCAGGTGGCGTGGTCGTCGCTGCACGCCGAGGACATCGGCGGGCTGGACGACGCCGGGCTGCGGGACGCGTTCGCCGGTCTGACACCGGATGCCGCCGACCGCTGCCGCGCCGAAGCACGCGAGGCATATGCCCAGGGGCGGATCGGCACCGTCGAGGAGGCCGTCGCCGCGACCTGGCGCTGGCGGTCCGGCGACTTTCCGCGGCTGATCCTGATGGTCGGCCCGTCGGGCAGCGGGAAGAGCACCTTCGCCCGCGGGCTGGCCGGGGTGGATGCGTACATCTGCCTCGACGACCTGCGCGAGGCCCGCGGCTCCCGGGCCGACCAGAAGGCCAACGGCGACATCCTGCGCGCGGGCCTGGACCGGCTCGACGCGGCGCTCGCCGCGGGCGGCACCGTGGTATGGGACGCCACGTCCCTCAACCGGCAGCAGCGCTCGCTGGTGCACACGGTCGCCCGGCGCCGCGACGCCCTGGTCACCCATGCCGTCGTCCTCGTCGACGAGGACGAGCTGACCGGGCGCAACGAGCGTCGCGAGCACCCCGTTCCGCCACAGGTGCTCACCACCCAGCTGCACCGCTTCGGCCCGCCGTACCCGGGCGAGGCCCACCGCACCTGGTACATCGGGACGAGCGGAACCGTCGAGGAAGAGGTCTGACCGGTGCGTACGAGCGACGAGATCTACCACCGGGTGCGCTGGGACGCACGGTTCGACCCGGCCCGCTTCGTGATCGGCGTCCTGCAGCGCGGTGCCGCGCCCAAGCGGGTACCGCTGTCCGCGTTCGTGCCCGGCGGCGAGATTCCGTGGCACCGGGTCCTGTTCTTCGAGGCGGACGGCGAGGTCGTCTGGGACCGGTCCACCGGCGTGGACCGCATCGACGACACCGACGCCGGGCGGGTACGGGAGGCACGGCGGCTGCGTGCCCCGTTCTTCACCGCACGGACGCCGCACATCTGGGAGAAGGACGGCTGGGTGCCCGCGCGGACACCCAAGGGTGCGCCGGGACGTCTGCGCGTACTGACCTGGAACACGCTCTGGGACCGCTACGACAGCGACCGCATCGACACCGCGCTGCGCAGACCGCTGCTCGTCGACGCCCTCCGCGACGCGGACGCGGACATCATCGCCCTCCAGGAGGTGGAGCCCTCGCTCCTCACCCTGCTGCTGCGGGCGCCCTGGGTGCGACGCGGCTACACGCTGGGCACGGACCCCGCGGGGCGGGACGTCGACGAGTGCGGGCTGCTGCTGCTCAGCCGACTGCCCGTTCGGGAGGTCGGCCATCATGTCCTCGGCCCGCACAAGGCGGTGACCGCTCTTGTCGTCGAAACCGACGGCGGGCCGGTCACGGTCGCCGCGACGCACCTCAGCAGCGACCACTCCGAGGACGGCGCGGCCCGGCGGGACGCCGAACTGGCGCGCATCGCGGAGGGTTTGGCGACCCTGGACGGGGACGTCGTCCTGGTGGGCGACTTCAACGACGGCGGCGACGGACCGACGACGGCCCTCGGTATGCGGGACGCCTGGAGCGATGTGCACGGAGCCGGCGACCGTACGCCGACGTTCGACCCGGTCACCAATCCGCTGGCCGCCGTCTCGTCGCTGACGGGGCGGGTGTCGCGGCTGGACCGGGTGCTGCTGCGGGCCGACGGGCTGCGGGCGGAATCCGGCGTCCTGCGCGGACGGACTCCCACACCGGAAGGGCTGTTCATCTCCGACCACTACGGAGTGGAGGTCGAGCTCGTCCCCGTCGGCGAAGGGCCGGCTCCCGGCGTTCTCGACATACGGCCCACGGCGCGGACAGCCGTGGCATGGATCCCGCCCGCGGAGCTGTGGCCGCCGCTGCAGAACATCCGCCGCGACCACGACCCGCAGATCCACCGCTGGCCGCCGCACGTCAACGTGCTCTTCGGCTTCGTTCCCGAGTCCGACTTCGAGGCGGCCGCCCCGCTGCTCGCCGAGGCCGTGACGGCGGTCGCACCGTTCGAGGCCCGGCTCGAGGGCGTGCACAGCTTCGGGCACCGGGAGGACGCGACCGTCTGGCTGGACCCGGCGGCGGCCGGGGAGGAGCCGTGGCAGGAGCTGCGCCGGGCCCTGGAGCAGCGGTTCCCGCGCTGCCACGGCCGCCGGGAGGGCTTCACTCCCCATCTGAGCCTGGGCCGGACGAAGAACCCGCAGCCGTTGACCGCCGAGTGCGCGGGCCGGCTGGCGTCACTGTCCGTCCGCGTGGGCGAGCTGGTCCTCCTGTCCCGGCGCGGCGACGAGCCGATGCGGGTACGGGCGGCGGTGGCACTGGGCACGGGCGAGGTGCGGTGGATGCCGGACGAGGCTCCTCCCGTGCGCCAGGCCGGGGACGCGACCCGTACGGCGCGGCGCGTCGCGGAGGCGCTGCCCGAGGGGGCCGTCCATGTCGTCGGCTCACGGCGCATGGGCTGCGCTCTGCCGGGCGCCGACCTGGACCTGGTCTCGGCGCTGCCCGGCACACCGGAACTAGCGGATGTACGCGCCCGGTTGAGGGACGCCCTGCCCGAGGCCACGGACGTACGGGAGGTGGTCGGCGCACGCGTCCCCGGGCTGCGGCTGAACGCCGGCGGCCTGGACGTGGACCTGGCCGTCGTCGCCACCGGCCCTGTCGCCCCGGCCGAAGCGGTCGCCTGCCGGGTCGAGTTGGGTGAGGACGCGGCCGTCGCGCTGAGCGCGGTGAGCGACGCCGACGCGCTGCTCACCACGGTCGGCGACCGCCGCGAGGCGTTCACTCACCTGGCGCGGGAGGTCAAGGCATGGGCCGGCGCCCGCGGCCTGGACTCCGCCCCGTGCGGCGGGCTCCCCGGCCTCGCCTGGTCCCTCCTCGCCGCCCACACGGTCCGGGAGGCCGGTGAAGCGCCGCCCGACGAACTGCTGCGCCACTTCTTCGCGACCTGGGCGGCCTGGGACTGGCACGAGCCGGTCGGCGGGCCCGCCCGACCGGACCTCCCGGTCACGGTCTGGACCCCGACAGAGCCGGTGCGTCCCTGCTCGGAGCAGGTCACGGCAGGCATGCGGGACCTGTTCTCGCAGGAACTGTTCCGCGCCTGGGAGCTCTTGGAGTCCCGCTCCCCCGCCGAACCACTGCTCGCCCCTCCCCCGCTGCACCGCCGCCACGCGGCCTGGGCGGTCGTGACCGCGCGCGCCGAGGACGAGGGCCGGGTCCGCGGCCGGATGCGGGCCCTGCTGACCGACCTGGCCGTGCTCGCCCCCGAGTCCCACGCCTGGCCACGCCCCTTCGGCGCGGACCCGGTCCGCTACGCGATCGGTCTCGGCCCGACCCCGCCGGACGGGGCCGCGATCGACGCGATTGCGCAGCAGCGGCTGCGGGGACTGCCCGCGGTGACGCTCAGGCGGGCGCAGAACGGTGAGGTGCCGACGCTGCGCTGACGCGGGCGCCGGAGACGCCGGCCGTGCCCGTTGCCGTGCCCGCGGTCCGGGCCGCCCTCACTCCCACTCCACCAGGTGTCCCCGGTGCCGTACGCATCCCCCGTCGGCGACGAGTTCCGGCTCGTCGGAGTACCAGCCAGGGCGCAGCGACAGTGCGACGCCGTGGTCGTCCGTGGCCCGGACGCCCGGCAGGCCGGCTCCCGGCTCGTCCGCGGCGCGGGCGGGGATGTCCTCCACCGTCAGGCCCTGCGCCGACCATTCGCGGCGGAGGGTGTCGACCGCTGCCGTGTACGCCGCGCGGCTCTCGAAGTCGGGCTTCCAGGTGACGGTCGGCTGGTCGCGGACGACGCCCTCCGGGTCGACCCCGAGGTCGTCCTTGCAGGACACGCCGGCCGTCTCCCTCCCGTCGACCACGGATGACGGGTCGAGGCCCAGCCGCCGCACCGCGTCCTCACCGGCTTCCTCGGTGTGCCGCAGATGCTCGCGGAACTCCGTCTCCGACAGCACCGGGCCGTCCGCCATCCCCAGGCCCCACAGAGCAATGACCGGGAGGAGGAGCACCGTCAGCGCCCCACCCACGATGAGTGCCAGGATGCGGCGCCGGCGCTTCGTGACGCGGTCCGAGGCCTGCGTGGCGGGAGAGGGGGTCGTCGTCATGGCCTCATCCCAGCAGGCGGCTCGGCCGGGCAGCAGCGCTCCCGTACTCAGAAGCCGGTGAGTACTCACCCGTCACCCGGCCCGTCCGGCACGGCAGGCCGGACCTCGCTGTGTGACCGGACAGGTGCGTCACATCCCCCGCCCCGCGAGCAACCCCGGCCCTTGTGGCGCCGTCTAGTTGATCGCGGAGGGGACTGCTGACCAGCCTGTCCGCGCCTGGGGAGATCACAGTACGCAGACGGGGGCACGGGCCCGGCCGCTGCGGGGGGGAAGCGGACGGAGCACAAGTGGACGAGAGAGCTGTGTCAGGGCTGCGTAGCCTTGCCGTGAGCCGGCCCCGGCGGCGCAGTGTCGTCGCCGCGCTGACCGCCCTGACGGCGTCCGCCTGTGCCGCCGCGCTCACGTCGTGCTCGGTGCCCGCACCCCGCCGCACCGGTCCCACCGCCGATCCCGCCCCCGGTATGCCCATCGCCACCTCGCGGCGTGCGCAGCTGATGCAGATACTGGCGCACCCCGACGACGACCTGTACTTCATGAACCCGGACGCCCAGCAGATGCTGGACTCGGGCGTCCCCCTGGTGTGCGTCTACGTCACCGCCGGCGAGCACAACGGCGTCAACCACATACCCGGCCGGCCGGACGGTCCCGCTGACAAGGGGGCGTACTCCTCCGCCCGCCATCAGGGGCTGCGCCAGGCGTACGCGTCCCTGCTCGGGCTCGACAAGTTCACCGAGTGGCAGAAGGGCGTCGCCACACTCCGCGGCGACCGGCGGGCCGAGATCAACACGCTGGCCGACGGCAACCGCCGCGTCGAGCTGATCTTCCTCAACCTCTCTATGCACGCTCCTCGCCGTTGGACGGCCGTGCCCAGCCTCTGGCACGACCGTGCGCTGAGCGTGCCGACCGCGATCACCGACGGCTCCCCCGTCCGCCGGGCCGACAGCTACGGCTACGACGACCTGACGGACGTCCTCGTCGGCCTGATGGAGCGGTACCGGCCCACCGTGATCCACACCCTCGATCCGGACCCGGACATCCAGCACAGCGACGAGGCCACCCGCAAGCGGGACAGCGAACAGCCCGGCTACTCGGACCACGCCGACCACACCGCCGTCGCCTCGTTCAGCTGGGCGGCGATGGTGCGCTGGGTGGCCGCCGCCACCAGGGACGGCGGCGGCATACCGGCGTTCGTCGCCACCTCGTTCCGCGGCTACTACAACCGCCACTGGCCCAAGAACCTGCCGCCGCGGCTGATCGAGGAGAAGGCCGCCCACCTGGTCCCGTACGGCGGTGACCCCGGCTGGGAGTGCGGCAACAGCGGCGGCTGCGGCGACTACAACGTCGGGGGCAGGCGCCCGTTGACCAACAAGAAGGGCTGGGTGCGTTCGACCCACTACCGCTACCCGGGCGCCCGCCCCGCCGTGGCCATGGAGCCCGACGGCCGGCTCTCCGCGTACGGGGTCCTGGGCCTTAGGGCGGTCCGCTGGCGGGAGACCCTGCCGGGCAGCGGCCGGTGGAGCGAACCGGACGACCTCGGCGGCGGCCCGCTGGCGCCCTCGCTGGGGGCGACCGCCCTCAAGGACGGCCGCCAGCTCCTCTTCGCCCTGCGCTTCTCCGCGATCAGCGGTCACGGCGGGAGCAACACCCGGGAGATCGTGCTGTTGGAGCAGCGCTCCGCGGGCGGCGCGTTCCTCGCCTGGCGAGGCCTCGGCAATCCGGAGCACACCGACGACCGGGGGCGGCGCATCGGCGTGCCGGTGGCCGTCACCGCACCCGACGGCCGCGTCCATCTGTTCGTGCGCAACGCGGACAAGGGCGTGAGCACCAGGGTCCGTGGCGCGGACGGCCGCTGGGCCGGCTGGCAGACGCTCGACGGTGCCGCAGAGATACAGGACGGCCTGTCCACCGTGGTGGACGGCACCGGCCGGGTTCATGTCTTCGGCGCGGGCCACGACTGCGTTCACCACTGGACCCAGGAGGCCCCCGGCCGTCCGCTGCGCCACCGGCCCGCCGGACGGCTGCCGGCCGCGGTCGGCACCCCGGCGGCACTGGCCGGCGCGGACGGCTCCGTACAGCTGCTGTACCGAACGGAGCGGCCGTGGAAGCGGGTCTCGAGCCGGGACTCGCGCGGCAGCGCGTCCCCGGAGCTGACCCGGCTGAGCGCGGGCGGCGAACGGCTGCCCCCGGTCTCCTTCGAGGGGTACGGCCCGGTCGGCGCGGCAGGCGGCCCCGACGGGCTCGCCCTGCTGGGCAGGGACCTGCGCGGACGGATCCAGCTGCGCTTCGAGGACCGGTTGCTGACGCGCGGCGCGGGGCCGGTGGCGCTCGACACCCCCACGCTGGACGTCACTGCCGCGGGGGCCACGGTCGTCGGCCTGGGCCCGGACGCGCACCCCTGGATCTGGTCACCGCCGGCGGGCAGCGCCGCGGGCTAGGGCGCTGGATCCTGCCCGGCTCGCGGGCCTTCGACCGCCGCACCAATCCGCGCCCCGGCCGCCGGACGCCGCGCATGACGAAGGGCCCCGCACCTGACGGTGCGGGGCCCTTCTTGCAGCTCAGCGAGCTACCAGGTCAAACCACCGAATTACTTGGTGATCTTGGTGACCTGGCCGGCGCCCACGGTCCGGCCACCCTCACGGATGGCGAACTTCAGGCCCTCTTCCATGGCGACCGGCTGGATCAGCTGGACGGACATCTGGGTGTTGTCGCCCGGCATGACCATCTCGGTGCCCTCGGGGAGGGTCACAACACCGGTCACGTCAGTCGTACGGAAGTAGAACTGCGGACGGTAGTTGTTGAAGAACGGCGTGTGGCGGCCACCCTCGTCCTTGGACAGGATGTAGGCCTGGGCCTCGAACTCGGTGTGCGGCGTGACCGAACCGGGCTTGATGATGACCTGGCCGCGCTCGACGTCCTCGCGCTTGATGCCACGGAGGAGCAGACCGACGTTCTCACCGGCCTGGCCCTCGTCGAGCAGCTTGCGGAACATCTCGATGCCGGTGACCGTGGTGGTGGTCTTCTCCTGCTTGATACCGACGATGTCGACGGTCTCGTTGACCTTGAGGACACCACGCTCGATACGGCCGGTGACGACGGTGCCACGACCGGTGATCGTGAAGACGTCCTCGATCGGCATCAGGAACGGCTTGTCGACGTCACGCTCGGGCTGCGGGATCGCCTCGTCGACGGCGGCCATCAGGTTCAGGACCGACTGGCCCCACTCCTTGTCGCCCTCGAGCGCCTTGAGCGCCGAGACCTTGACGACCGGCAGGTCGTCGCCCGGGAACTCGTACTCGGAGAGGAGCTCACGCACCTCGAGCTCGACGAGCTCCAGGATCTCCTCGTCGTCCACCATGTCGGCCTTGTTCAGGGCGACGACGATGTACGGAACGCCGACCTGGCGGGCCAGGAGCACGTGCTCCTTGGTCTGCGGCATCGGGCCGTCGGTGGCCGCGACCACGAGGATGGCGCCGTCCATCTGCGCCGCACCCGTGATCATGTTCTTGATGTAGTCCGCGTGACCGGGGCAGTCGACGTGGGCGTAGTGACGCGACTCGGTCTGGTACTCGACGTGCGCGATGGAGATGGTGATACCGCGCTGGCGCTCCTCAGGAGCCTTGTCGATCTGGTCGAAGGCCGAGGCCTCGTTCAGGTCCGGGTACGCGTCGTGCAGCACCTTGGTAATGGCGGCCGTGAGGGTCGTCTTACCGTGGTCGATGTGACCGATGGTGCCGATGTTGACGTGCGGCTTAGTCCGCTCGAACTTCGCCTTCGCCACTGGGGTCCTCCTGGAGTGGTTCTGAACGCCTTGCTTCATCGGCGCCAGGTGATCTTTGCTGGGATGCCCTCCGCCGGGATCCGGTCCTCGGTGTCGGGGGCGAACCCCGGCGGATGGTGTCAAGCCTAAAGCGTGGACTCGGAAGAGTTACTCGCCCTTGGCCTTCGCGATGATCTCCTCGGCGACGTTCCGCGGAACCTCGGCGTAGGAGTCGAACTGCATCGAGTAGCTTGCGCGACCCGAGGTCTTGCTGCGGAGGTCTCCGACGTAGCCGAACATCTCCGAGAGGGGCACGAGGCCCTTCACGACGCGAGCGCCGCTGCGCTCCTCCATGGCCTGAATCTGACCACGGCGGGAGTTGATGTCGCCGATGACCTCACCCATGTAGTCCTCGGGCGTGGTGACCTCGACGGACATCATCGGCTCGAGCAGTACGGGCGAAGCCTTGCGCGCGGCCTCCTTGAAGGCCTGCGAACCGGCGATCTTGAAGGCGAGCTCGGAGGAGTCGACCTCGTGGTAGCCACCGTCGAGAAGAATGACGCGAACGCCGGTCATCTCGTAGCCGGCCAGGATGCCGAACTGCATGGCCTCCTGCGCACCCGCGTCCACCGAAGGGATGTACTCCTTGGGGATGCGGCCACCGGTGACCTTGTTCACGAACTCGTACGAGGCGTCGCCGCCCTCGATCGGCTCGATCGCGATCTGCACCTTGGCGAACTGACCGGTACCACCGGTCTGCTTCTTGTGGGTGTAGTCGTGACGCTCGACGGTCTTGCGGATCGTCTCGCGGTAGGCGACCTGCGGCTTGCCGACGTTGGCCTCGACCTTGAACTCGCGGCGCATACGGTCGACGAGGACGTCGAGGTGAAGCTCGCCCATACCACCGATGATGGTCTGGCCGGTCTCCTCGTCCGAGTGAACCTGGAAGGAGGGGTCCTCCTCCGCGAGACGCTGGATGGCAACACCCAGCTTCTCCTGGTCACCCTTGGACTTGGGCTCGATGGCGACCTGAATGACCGGCGCCGGGAAGTCCATGGACTCCAGGATCACCGGGTTCTTCTCGTCGCACAGCGTCTCACCGGTGGTGGTCTGCTTCAGGCCCATGACGGCGACGATGTCGCCGGCGCCCACCGCGTCGATCTCCTCACGCTTGTTCGCGTGCATGCGGTAGATCTTGCCGATGCGCTCCTTCTTGCCCTTGACGGAGTTCAGCACCGAGGTGCCGGCCTCCAGGCGACCCGAGTAGACCCGGATGAAGGTGAGCTTGCCGAGGTGCGGGTCGCTCGCGATCTTGAACGCGAGGGCCGACAGCGGCTCGGACTCGGACGGCTTGCGCGAGACGACCTGCTCCGCGTCCTTGACGTCGTGGCCCTCGATGGCCTCGACGTCCAGGGGGGAGGGGAGGTAGCGCACGACCGCGTCGAGCAGGGGCTGGACGCCCTTGTTCTTGAACGCGGTGCCACAGAACACCGGGGTGACCGTGGTGTCGCCACCCTTGCCGGAGGCAATGGTGATGCGACGGATCGCGGCGTAGAGCTGCTCCTCGGTGGGCTCCTGGCCCTCGAGGAAGAGCTCCATGATCTCTTCGTCGTTCTCGGCGACGGTCTCGACCAGCTTGCCGCGCCACTCCTCGGCGGCCTCGGCGTGCGTGGCCGGGATGTCGACGACGTCGTACATCTCGCCCTTGGTGGCCTCGGCGGACCAGACAAGAGCCTTCATACGAACGAGGTCGACGACGCCCTTGAAGTCGGCCTCGGCACCGATCGGGAGCTGCATGACGATCGGGGTCGCACCGAGGCGGCTCACGATCATGTCGACACAGCGGTGGAACTCGGCACCGGTGCGGTCGAGCTTGTTGACGAAGCAGATGCGCGGCACGCCGTAACGGTCGGCCTGGCGCCACACCGTCTCGGACTGCGGCTCCACACCGGCGACACCGTCGAACACGGTCACGGCGCCGTCGAGGACGCGGAGCGAACGCTCCACCTCGACGGTGAAGTCGACGTGACCCGGGGTGTCGATGATGTTGATGGTGTGGTCGACGTCCTCGAGCGGCCAGTGACAGGTCGTCGCGGCGGACGTGATGGTGATGCCGCGCTCCTGCTCCTGCTCCATCCAGTCCATCGTGGCAGCGCCGTCGTGGACCTCACCGATCTTGTAGCTCACACCGGTGTAGAACAGGATGCGCTCGGTGGTCGTCGTCTTGCCCGCGTCGATGTGGGCCATGATCCCGATGTTGCGGACCTTGGCCAGGTCAAGCGAAGTGGTGGCCATAAGGCTCAATCTTCTCTCGGTCTCGATGTGGGTAGCGACTACCAGCGGTAGTGCGCGAAGGCCTTGTTGGACTCGGCCATCTTGTGCGTGTCCTCACGCTTCTTGACCGAAGCGCCGAGGCCGTTGGAGGCGTCGAGCAGTTCGTTCATGAGGCGCTCGGTCATGGTCTTCTCGCGGCGGGCGCGGGAGTAACCCACGACCCAGCGGAGCGCGAGGGTGGCGGCACGACCGGGCTTGACCTCGATCGGCACCTGGTAGGTGGCGCCACCGACACGGCGGGACTTGACCTCGAGAGACGGCTTGACGTTCTCGAGGGCGCGCTTCAGCGTGATGACCGGGTCTGCGCCGGTCTTCTCGCGGAGGCCTTCCATGGCGCCGTAGACGATGCGCTCAGCGGTGGAACGCTTGCCGTTGAGCAGGATCTTGTTGATGAGCGAGGTCACCAGAGGAGAACCGTAAACCGGGTCGATGATGACCGGGCGCTTCGGGGCGGGGCCCTTACGAGGCATTCTTACTTCTCCTTCTTGGCGCCGTAGCGGCTGCGGGCCTGCTTGCGGTTCTTGACACCCTGGGTGTCAAGGGAACCGCGGATGATCTTGTAACGAACACCCGGCAGGTCCTTCACACGGCCACCACGCACGAGCACGATGGAGTGCTCCTGCAGGTTGTGTCCCTCACCCGGGATGTAGGCCGTGACCTCGATGCCGGAGGTCAGACGCACACGCGCGACCTTACGGAGGGCCGAGTTCGGCTTCTTCGGGGTGGTCGTGAACACACGCGTGCAGACGCCGCGGCGCTGAGGAGAACCCTCAAGTGCGGGCGTCTTGTTCTTCTCGACCTTGTCCTGCCGGCCCTTGCGGACCAGCTGCTGGATCGTAGGCACTACTTCTCCGGTTTCTGTGTGCCGTCAGTGAAGCTAACCTGGAACGTCGCCGACCCACGCGGTCGGGTGTGTCGAATACTGCGGACCCCCGCCGCCAGGGCGGAAAGGGCGCAGATTGCGGTGGCCGGTCCAGGACTCGCCGTGCGGCAGAGGACACGCACACGAGCCCAGGCACACCCCAGGCACAAGGTCTGAGCGTACCTACCGCATGGACTCCGGTCAAAACAAATGCCCGCGCGGGGCGGCCGTCTGCCCAGCGGGGACGTCCCCGGAGCCCTTTCGGCCCCCGCCGGGAGAAGGCGAGCAGCCACACTTCCCCGAGCACGGCCCGCCGACCTCCACATCGAGGCCGGGTGGCGCGTTGGCGCCGGCGATCTTG
>NZ_JBEXRZ010000031.1:0-47452 GCF_040613325.1 Streptomyces sp. NPDC006283
GGGCCGGGCACGCCCGGCCGCAGTCGCCGGCCGAGCTGGTGGCTCGGCACGGCCTGCGCGGTGTGCCGGATCCGGCTCTGCGGGCGCAGTTGGGGGCGGCGGCCCGGTTCCGCGCGACGCCGACGGGGACGCACGGGGGCTCGTGGTCCCCCACCTCGTACGGCCCGGAGCCCGTGTGGTGCGCCGGTTCGTCGCCGGGCTCCGGGTGCGGCAGCTCGAGCGGATCGAGCTGCGGCGGCTCGAGCGGGTCCGGCTGCGGCGGCTCGAGCGGGTCCGGCTCCGGTTGTGGCGGTTCGAGCGGCGGCTCCAGCTGCGGCGGCTCGAGCAGCAGCTCCTGACGCACCGGCATCGGAGTCATTGATCCTGAAACCGCCGAGCCGGTGCTTTACTTCGCGAACCTCCCCTGCCAAAGATCCCTTTCGTCCCATGGCTGCCGCCCGGCCGCCCCGCGCACGAAGGGAACGCGATGAGAGCATCTGCGAAGTACGGGGCCGTGGCAGGCCTCAGTTCCTTGGTCCTCGCGTCCGTCGCCGTCGCCCCCGCAGGCGGCGCGGCCGTCATTGACGCCGCGTTGCACGGCACCGTGGTGGCCGCGGGGCGTGCCGCGGCGGCCGGTATCGCGTTCGGCCGCTGCCCCGCCGTGGAGAAGCTGCCCAAGTCGGTGCAGTGCGGCACGGTGAAGGTGCCGCTCGACTACACCGACCCGTCGGGCCGGCAGATCGAACTGACGGTCAGCCGCGTCAAGGCGAGCGGCAAGAAGGCCGAGCGTCAGGGTGCCTTCGTCTACAACCCCGGCGGCCCCGGGGCCTCCAGCATGCACTTCCCCCTCGCCGCGGAGACTCCAGAATGGCGGCGGATCGCCAAGGCGTACGACATCGTCGGCTACGCACCGCGCGGCGTCGGCCGGTCCGCCCCGCTGTCGTGCCAGGACCCCGTGGACTTCCTCGAAGCGCCCACACTCGCGCCGACCCACCCCTCCGCGTCGTACAAGATGGAGCGCGTCGCCGAGGCCCAGGCGTACGCCAAGGGCTGCGCGGACAAGGCGGGCGCGACGCTGCGCCACTACACCTCGCTCAACAACGCCCGCGACCTCGACGTGCTGAGGGCCGCGCTCGGCGAGAAGAAGCTCACCTTCATGGGCGCCTCCTACGGCACCTACTTCGGTGCGCTGTACGCGACGATGTTCCCGTCCCATGTGCGCCGCATGGTCTTCGACTCGGCGGTCAACCCCGCACCCGAGCAGATCTGGTACCGCAACAACCTGGACCAGTCGGAGGCCTTCGAGAGCCGGTGGGCCGACTTCCGTGCCTGGGTGGCCAGACACGAGCGCACGTACCACTTGGGGGCGACGCCCGAGGAGGTGGCACACAGCTACGAAGAGGTGCGCGCCCGGCTCGCGGAGAAGCCCGCGGGCGGCAAGGTCGGTCCCGGCCAACTGCACGCCGCGTTCCTGGGCGCCGGCTACTACGACGAGTACTGGCCGATGCGCGCGAAGGCTTTGGCGGAGTACCTGAAGGGCGATCCGCAGCCGCTGATCGACCAGGCCGCCCCCGACCCCGACGGGGCGAAGGCGGCGGAGAACGGCAACGCCGTCTACACGGCGGTCGAGTGCAACGACGCCCCGTGGCCGGAGGACTTCTCCGTCTGGGACCTCGACAACACACTGCTGGCGCAGCGCGCGCCGTTCGAGACGTGGGACAACGCCTGGATGAACCTGCCCTGCGCCTTCTGGCCGGCGCCCCGGCAACAGCCACTGGACGTCCGCACGGAGCCCCGAGAGCTGCCCGACACGCTGATTTTGGCCGCGGAAAGGGACGCCGCCACCCCCTACGCGGGGGCGCTCGAGCTGCAGCGGCGACTGGCCGGCTCCGTGCTGATCACGGAAGAGGACGCGGGTACGCACGGCATCGGCGCCGGCAGCAACAGCTGCGTCAACACCTACCTGGAGGACTATCTGCTGCGGGGTGAGACACCGGTGCGGCGCGCATCATGCGCGCCGCACCCGGAGCCGGACCCGGTGTCGCTGGACCGGCGGGCGGAGCAGCGGAAGCTGCCGCACACCGTCTGATCTTCCGGGTCACACGGACGGCTGAGTATCCGCCTGGAACGGGCGGAAACTCAGCCGTCAAGTCGTTCGCGGACGGGACCTTACGCGAGTCCCGCCACGAGGTCCGCCACGCTCTTGCGGCGGCCGGTGTAGAACGGCACCTCTTCGCGGACGTGCATGCGGGCCTCGGAGGCGCGCAGGTGACGCATCAGGTCGACGATGCGGTACAACTCGTCCGCCTCGAAGGCCAGCAGCCACTCGTAGTCGCCGAGCGAGAACGAGGCGACCGTGTTGGCCCGGACGTCCGGGTAGCCGCGTGCCATCTTGCCGTGGTCCGCCAGCATCCGGCGGCGGTCCTCGTCCGGCAGCAGGTACCAGTCGTAGGAGCGCACGAACGGGTACACCGAGACGTAGTTGCGCGGCGTCTCGTCGGCCAGGAAGGCCGGGATGTGCGACTTGTTGAACTCGGCGGGGCGGTGCAGCGCCATGTTCGACCACACCGGTTCGAGTGCGCGGCCGAGGCGGGTGCGCCGGAAGCGGTTGTACGCGTCCTGCAGCTCGTCGGCCGTCTCGGCATGCCACCAGATCATCACGTCGGCATCGGCGCGCAGCCCGGAGACGTCGTAGGTGCCGCGCACGGTGACGTCCTTGGCGGCGAGCTGGTCGAACAGCTCCTGGACCTCGTCGGCGTAGCCGGAGCGGTTCTCGGGCAGCACGTCGCGCAGCTTGAAGACGGACCACAGCGTGTACCGGATGACCTCGTTGAGGTCCTTGGCCTTCTTGCCTGCGTTCGGGATCTTTTCTGGCGCACTCATACGGCTATTGTCCCGCCTCCGGATCAGTGCCCCGCGCCAGGGTCGGCGTGGCGAGAATCTCGTCGGCCGCGCGCTGTCCGCTCGCGATGCAGGCGGGGATGCCGACCCCGTCGTACACGGCGCCGCAGACCCTGAGGCCCGGCAGCTCGGCGATCTCGTCACGGATACGGGCGACGCGGGTGAGGTGCCCCACCGGGTACTGCGGCAGGCCCCCGGTCCAGCGGGTGACGTCGGCGGCGACCGGACGGGCCGTGAGACCGACCGCGGCGGCGAGGTCGGTCAGGGAGACGTCGACCAGCTCGGCGTCCTCCCGTTCGAGGGCCTCCTCCTCGCCGTAGCGGCCGACGGAGGTGCGCAGCACGAACAGGTCCCCGGCGCCCCGCGCGACCCAGCCCCACTTGTGGGAGGAGAAGGTGGACGCCTTGATCGTGCGGCCGTCCACGGGCGGGACGAGGAACCCGCTACCGGCCGGCATCCCGGCCACGTCGGAGCGCCGGAAGGCCATGGTGACCAGCGCCATGGAGGCGTACTCGACCTGCCCCAGCTCGGCCGCCGCGACGGGTGACTCGGCGGCGAGCAGCGCCGACGCGGACCACGCGGGGGTGGCGAGCACGACGCCGTCGGCGGTGAGCGTCTCGCGGTCGGTACGGATCTGCCAGCACGTCGCGCCGCGGGTCAGGCCGAGGACCGGTGCCTCGGTGCGGATGTCGCCGCCCTGCGCGCGCACGGCGTCGGCGACGGCGCCCGGCAGGGTGCCGATACCGCCGTCGATGCCCATGAAGACCGGTCCGCCCGTCTGCTGCCCGGCGGCGGCACGTGCCTGGATGTCGCGCACCCCTTCGAGCAGCGAGGCGTGGCTCCTGGCGGCCTCGAAGAGCTGGGGGACGGCCGCGCGCATCGAGATGCGGTAGGCGTCCCCCGCGTACACCCCGCCGAGGAGCGGTTCGACGAGCCGGTCGACGACCTCCCTGCCGAGACGTTCCGCGACGTAGGCGCCGACGGCCACGTCGTCACCGAGTTCCGCCGGCGCGAGGTCCTTCTCATGCTCGATGCGGGCGAGGCCCTCCGGCGAGAGCAGTCCGGCGAGCGCGGACGGGTCGCCCGGGACGCCCATCACATGCCCCTTCGGCATGGGCCGCAGTGCGTCACGGGTCCAGACCGAGGAGGTCGCCGTGGCCGGCGGTTCGAGCCGGTCGCCGAGACCGACCGCGCGGGCGAGATCGGTGCCCTCGGCGCGGCGGGCGAGCATCGACTCGGCGCCGAGGTCCACGCGTACGCCCTCGATCTCGCCGGAGTGCAGCTTGCCGCCGACCCGGTCGGTGGCCTCGAGGAGGGTGACGCGCAGGCCGGAGGCGAGCAGCCGGTGAGCGGCGGCGAGACCGGCGATGCCGCCGCCGATGACCACGACGTGACGCGCTGATGTGTCCACGTTCATGGTCCAACTCTCTCAAACGCCGTTCCGAGTCCTGACCGTGACCGCTTCGGGACCGTAACCGGGCAACCCGGCCCTGCGCCGCCACGTCGAACCTGCAAACACGTTCACAACCCAATCCCGGGGGGCCGGTATGCGTGCACGGCGTGCGTTCGCGGTACTACTTCTCACTGCCTCGCTCGGCCTCGCCGGGTGCGGCGCAGGCGATTCGTCCGGCGACGCCGCGCAGAGCGCGGAGAAACCCGCCGCGGCCGACGCCAGGGAGGGTGCGGCCGGCTCCGGCTACGCCGCCGACGAGGCTGCCGGGAAACCGGCGGAGGGCGGGACGGGGCAGGACGGCGCCGCCAAACCGTCCGCGCTGCCGAAGACGCACGTCATCCGCACCGCCGAGCTCGCCGTCGAGGTCAAGGACGCCACGAAGGCGCTCGCCGCCGCCCGGCGTGCGGCGGAGAGCGCCGGCGGCCGGGTCGAGAACGAGACCACGGAGCGGATCGACGACACGCACATCACCTCCCATGTCGTGCTGCGCGTCCCCCAGGAGCGGTACGACTCCGTCCTGGCCGAACTCGCGGGCGCGGGCAAGCTGTTGTCCCGCAAGGCCGACGCGAAGGACGTCACCGACCAGATGGTGGACGTGGAGAGCCGCATCGCGACGCAGCGGGCGAGCGTGGCAAGGGTGCGGGAGCTGATGGACCGGGCGACGCGGCTGTCCGACGTCGTCACCCTGGAAGCGCAGCTGAGCACCCGTCAGGCCGATCTCGAGTCGCTGCTGGCACAGCAGGCGGCGCTGAAGGACCGCACGTCCCTGGCGACGATCACGCTGACGCTCTCGGAGAAGGAACGCAAGGAGACCAAGAAGGAGGACGACGGGCCCGGCTTCCTGGACGCGCTCGGCGGCGGCTGGGACGCGCTGGTCGCGACGCTGCGCTGGATCACGGTGGCCATCGGCGCGGTGGCGCCGTTCGCGGCGGTGGGCGCGGTGCTGTACGTGCTGTGGCGGTGGCTGGTGCGGCCCCGGCTGCGCAAGCGTCCCGCCGCCGCTTCCCCGGCTCCTCCGGCCGCGCAGGACTGAACCTCCGCTTGTTTGTAGCGTGTTCCCCATGACAGCGACCGAGCGTCTGGTAATCATCGGGGGCGATGCGGCGGGCATGTCCGCCGCATCGCAGGCACGCAGGATGAAGAACGCGGACGAACTGGAGATCGTGGCCTTCGAGCGGGGTCACTTCAGCTCGTTCTCCGCGTGCGGCATCCCGTACTGGGTGAGCGGCGACGTGGCCGAGCGCGACGCGCTGATCGCCCGGTCACCGAAGGAGCACCGCGAGCGCGCCATCGATCTGCGGATGCGCACCGAGGTGACGGAGATCGACGTCCCGGGCGGGCGGGTGCGCTCGCGCGACCTGGCAAGCGGCGAAGAGTCCTGGACCGGCTACGACAAGCTGGTGATCGCCACCGGCGCCCGGCCCGTCCGCCCCGCGCTTCCCGGCATCGACGCGCCGGGCGTCCACGGTGTCCAGACCCTCGACGACGGTCAGGCGCTCCTGGACTCCCTCTCCCGGACAAAGGGGCGGCGCGCGCTGGTCGTGGGCGCCGGATACATCGGCGTCGAGATGGCGGAGGCGCTGCTCAAGCGGGGCTACGAGGTGACGGTCGTCGACCGCGGCGAACAGCCCATGTCGACGCTCGACCCGGACATGGGCCGTCTGGTCCGCGAAGCGATGTCCCGGATGGGCATCACGACGATCTCGGGAACGGCCGTCAGCAAGATTCTGACCGGGGACGACGGCCGCGTCCGGGCGGTCGCGACCGATGACGCCGAGTACCCCGCGGACGTGGTCGTCCTCGGGATCGGCGTCGAGCCGGAGACCGGCCTGGCCCGCGCGGCGGGCCTGCCGCTGGGCCGCCACGGCGGCATCCTCACCGACCTGGCGATGCGCGTCCGCGGCCACGACAACATCTGGGCGGGCGGCGACTGTGTCGAGGTCCTCGACCTCGTGTCAGGCCGCGAACGCCACATCGCGCTCGGCACCCACGCCAACAAGCACGGCCAGATCATCGGCGCGAACGCGGGCGGCGGCTACGCCACCTTCCCGGGCGTGGTCGGCACAGCGGTCAGCAAGGTCTGCGAACTGGAGATCGCCCGCACGGGCCTGCGCGAGAAGGACGCACGCGCGCAGGGTCTGCAGTACGTGAGGGCGACGATCGAGTCGACGAGCCGCGCCGGCTACTTCCCCGGCGCGGCCCCGATGACCGTCAAGATGCTCGCGGAACGCCGCACGGGCCGCCTGCTGGGCGTGCAGATCGTGGGCCGCGAGGGCGCCGGCAAGCGCGTCGACATCGCGGCGGTGGCCTTGACGGCCCGCATGACGGTCGAACAGATGACGACCCTTGACCTCGGCTACGCCCCGCCGTTCTCCCCGGTCTGGGACCCGGTCCTCGTGGCGGCCCGCAAGGCGACGGCGGCGGTCCGGAAGGCGGGGGCGTAGCCGCTGCGGCGGTACCGGGCGCGGGCGGCCGCGCCGGCCGCTGTCACGTCCGGCCTACCGCGCCGTCTGCTCGTGCACGTACGACACCAGCCGGGTCAGCGCGTCCGGGTCCGTCGTCGGGAGGACGCCGTGGCCCAGGTTGAAGATGTGGCCCTCGAGACCGGCCGCCGCGTCCAGGACCTCGCGTGTCCGCGTCCGGACCGCCTCAGGGGTGGAGAACAGCACGGCCGGGTCCAGGTTGCCCTGGAGCGCCTTGCCGGGGCCGACCCGGCGTGCGGCCTCGTCCAGCGCGACGCGCCAGTCGACGCCGACCACGTCCGCGCCCGCCTCGCCCATCAGGCCGAGGAGCTCGCCCGTACCCACGCCGAAGTGGATGCGCGGGACACCGTAGGACGCGACGGACTCGAAGACCTTCGCCGACGCCGGCATCACCGAGCGCCGGTAGTCGGCCGGGGCGAGGGCGCCGACCCACGAGTCGAAGAGCTGGACCGCGGAGGCGCCCGCCTCGATCTGGACCTTCAGGAAGGCGGAGGTGATCTCCGCGAGCCGGTCCAGCAGGTCGGCCCACAGCTGCGGGTCGCCGTACATGAGGGCCTTGGTGTGCTCGTGGTTGCGCGACGGGCCGCCCTCCACGAGGTAGCTCGCGAGGGTGAACGGCGCTCCCGCGAACCCGATCAGCGGAGTCGGCCCGAGCTCACGGGTGAGCATCCCCATCGCCTCGGTGACGTAGGGGACGTCCTCCGGTGTGAGGTCCCGCAGCCGGGCGAGGTCGGCCCGCGTACGGATCGGCTCCGCGATCACCGGGCCGACGCCCGGCTTGATGTCGAGGTCGACACCGATCGCCTTCAGCGGCACCACGATGTCGCTGAAGAAGATCGCCGCGTCGACCTTGTGCCGCCGTACCGGCTGCAGTGTGATCTCGGTGACGAGCTCGGGCCGCATGCACGACTCGAGCATCGGGATGCCCTCGCGCACCTTCATGTACTCGGGCAGTGAGCGCCCCGCCTGACGCATGAACCACACCGGCGTGTGCGGAACCGGCTCGCGGCGGCACGCCTTCATGAAAGCGGAGTCGTACGTCGTCGTCTGGTGGCCCAGGGGGCGGATGTTGGCGCTCACGCCCTGAATCTTCGCATGCAGGCGAGAAGTGGCCGCCCCGGCCCGGGTGTCCCTCCCTGCGCGAAGCGCCCGTTCCGCCTACTCTTCCCCGCATGGCTGCGGCTCAGGGACATTTTTCCGATCATTCCAACAGCGCTGAGGACAAGGGGAGTGCCGAAGCGAGCGCCGAACCCGATGCCGTGCCGCACGCGTTCCGTCAGGCGGTCGAGGCGCTGCGGTCGGCGCGGTTGCGACCGGAGCTCGAGATCGAACCGACACGGCCTCCGCAACGGCTCGCCCCGCACGCGTACGCGCTGGAGGCGGCGGTCGTCGACGGCGACGACGACCTGGCGGACGGCCGTCTGGTCCTGCTGCACGAGCCGGCGGGCCACGACGCGTGGCACGGCACGTTCCGGATGGTGACGCTGGTGCGCGCGGAACTGGAACCGGAGATGGCGGCCGACCCGCTGCTCCCCGAGGTGTGCTGGTCGTGGCTGACCGGCGCGCTGGAGGCACGCGGGCTGTCGTACGGGGAGCCGAGCGGCACCGTCACCCGCGCGGGGTCTCACTATTTCGGAGGACTCGCGGACCGCCGTCCCGCGACCCAGATCGAGATCCGTGCGTCATGGACCCCGCGCGAGGGCCAGGGCGGCGTCCCGGACGCGGCCGCACACCTCGCGGCCTGGTGCGATCTGCTCTGCCAGGTGGCCGGGCTGCCGCCGTCGACGGCGGGTCCGGCGGACAACGCGACGGGTGTGGTGAGCCTGCCGCAGCGCCGCGGCCCGCAGCAGGCCTGAGAGGGGGCGGACCGCGGTCCGGGGAGACTGGCCGCGGCCGTGCGCAGGAACGTCGCGCTGGAACGGTTCGCTCGTAGGATGATCGATCGCCTGTCCGAATTGCCCCGATAATTACTCACCAAATCGTGATCATTCTCTAAAGGCGGACGGGTTCGGTGCCGAAGAGGTCAATGACCTAACTGCACGGTTCGCCCCGGCTTCATCCCCGAGCCGGCTCCGTCCCGCACCTTTCCAGGAGGCCTGGTGTCCGTTCTTCTCGAGCAGCCCGCAAGCCTGGTCGCCTACCGCCCGAACAAGCCGACGGCCATGGTCGTCGTGGCCGACCCGCGCGTCCGCTCCACCGTCACCCGCCACCTGTGGGCACTCGGAGTCCGTGACGTCATCGAGGCATCGTCCATCGCGGAGGCACGTCCCCGCGTCGGCAACCCGCGCGACATCTGCGTGGCCGACGTCCACCTGCCCGACGGTTCCGGGCTGACCCTCCTCTCCGAGACCCGCGCGGCGGGCTGGCCCAACGGCCTGGCACTGTCCGCGGCCGACGACATCGGCGCCGTGCGCAACGCACTGGCCGGCGGTGTCAAGGGCTACGTCGTCACCGGCACCCGTACCAACATCGGACACCCCACCCGCCCCGGCGCCGCCCCCATCGGCGCCGCGGCAAACCGTATGCACCGCCGCCCCCCGGGTGCCCCGAGCCACCCGGGCGGCTACCGCGAGCTGTCCGGCCGGGAGGTCGAGGTGCTGCGCCTCGTCGCGGAGGGGCAGTCCAACAAGGCCATCGGTGTCTCGATGGGCCTGTCCGCGCTGACCGTCAAGAGCCACCTCGCACGTATCGCACGCAAGCTGGGCACGGGCGACCGGGCCGGAATGGTGGCCGTGGCGCTGCGCACCGGAATCATCCACTGATCCCCTGACCTGTCTTCCGCGCCCGTCGACGGAACGTTCCGTCGACGGGCGCGTTCCGTTCACAGATACCCTTGACACGTGACCGACGCCCAAGAGACCGCAGCAGACACCGCACTGCGAACCACCGGGGGCGCTCCCTCGGACGACGTCGAATCGGCGCCGATCCCCTTGTTGGAGCCCAGGGAGGGCATCCCGCCGGTGGTCGCCGACGAGGACGCCCTCGCCGCGGTGATCGCCGCCTTCGCGGCGGGAACCGGCCCCGTCGCCGTCGACGCCGAGCGCGCGTCCGGCTACCGGTACGGCCAGCGCGCCTACCTCGTACAGCTGCGCCGTGAGGGCGCGGGCACCGCGCTCATCGACCCCGTCGGCTGCCCCGACCTGTCGGGGCTCGGTGACGCGCTCGCCGGCGCGGAGTGGATTCTGCACGCCGCCACACAGGACCTGCCGTGCCTGCGCGAAATAGGCATGGTGCCCACCCGGATCTTCGACACCGAGCTCGCCGGGCGGCTCGGTGGCTTCCCGCGGGTCGGCCTCGGCGCGATGGTCGAGGGCGTCCTCGGCTACGCGCTGGAGAAGGGCCACTCGGCGGTCGACTGGTCCACCCGCCCGCTGCCCGAGCCCTGGCTGCGGTACGCGGCCCTCGACGTGGAGCTCCTGGTCGACCTCCGCGACGCGCTGGAGAAGGACCTGGACCGGCAGGGCAAGCTCGAATGGGCCCGCCAGGAGTTCGACGCGATCGCGTCCGCCCCGCCGCCGCCTCCGCGCCGCGACCCCTGGCGGCGTACGTCCGGGATGCACAAGGTGCGCCGGCGTCGGCAGATGGCGGTCGTACGGGAGATGTGGACCGTCCGCGACCGGGTCGCCCAGCGCCGTGACGTGTCCCCCGGCAAGGTGCTCAGCGACGCCGCGATCGTGGAGGCGGCGCTCGCGCTGCCGGCGAACGTGCACGCGCTCACGGCGCTCCCCGGGTTCGGGCACCGGATGGGCCGACGCCAGCTCGAGCAGTGGCAGGCCGCGGTCGAGCGGGCGAAGGCACTGCCCGACGCCGAGCTGCCGCAGCCCGGCCAGCCGCTGAACGGCCCGCCGCCCCCGCGGTCGTGGGCCGACAAGGACCCGGCCGCCGCCTCGCGGCTCTCCGCCGCGCGCGCGGCGATCTCCGCGCTGGCGGAGGAGCTGAACATGCCGCAGGAGAACCTGATCACGCCGGACACGGTGCGGCGGGTGTGCTGGGAGCCGCCGGTCGCCGAGGTGACGGTGGCGTCCGTCGCGGACGCGCTGACCGAATTGGGCGCACGTCCGTGGCAGGTCGAACAGGTCTCGCCGCTGCTGACGCAGGCGCTGAGCACGGGCCCGGTGTAACCGGGGGCGCCCTTCGGCGCCTTGTCGGGGCTCCGCGTCCTTCGGGGCTCCGCCCCGTACCCCCGCGCCTCCAACGCCGGCGAGGCTCCAGTTGCCCGCCGGCGCAGCCGGGTCGTCACGCAGCGGCAAGATCAGCCCCGCTGCCGACCCGGCCTTGGAACACTCCCGACGCAAGCAGCACCAGCCTCCGCCGCCCGTCCCGCCGCGGAGGCCGGCCCGAGGCGCCGTGCCCTCTCGCCTTCCGAGAGCTGCGCATTCGCCAGGTCCCGAGGCGTTGCTGCTGTTCTTGGTTGAGCTGGTTCCCGTCGCGGCGCTGCCGGGCGACACATTGGCCGATGTCATCACCGCGCCAGGTGACCCTGGGTTGAATGTCTTCGAGGCCGGTGTCGTCTTCGAGGAGCGCGCGTGGGCGGGTCCGTACCGGACAGGACTGCGCGAGGACTCGAGGGGATGCGCGGGGCCCGGGAGACGAAGCCACCGAGACAGGGCGGCTGCCCCTGGGCGGAGCCAGCCCCGGTCTTTCAGGCCGAAGAGCAGACCTGTGCTGCCGGAGGGACGGAGCCCCTGGAACGCCATGTGCACGCAGTGGCGGTCCGGGCGGAGCCCGACGGGGCAAGCTCCGGCGCACCACAGCCGCTGGGCCGCAGGCCCGAGGGCGGCGGGGCTCCACAGGGGAGGCTGCGGCACCGAGCCCCCGCGGGGCGCGGGACCGGGTCCGGGCGGAGCCCGGTTTCGGGGAGGGGCGGGGTGGGGAACAAGCCCGCCGCGGGCGTCGCCCGTGCCCCGCCCCGTGTGACGTTCACCGCTCCCGCCCCCGGGACTGTGCACTCCGGTTACCCGCAAGTAGCATGAGGGAAGCAAGCGCACGCTCAGGCGTGTGCGCCGCAGCAGTGCCACCCCGCACCCTGGAGGAGAGCCATCGTGCCTCGTACCGTCAGGGACGTCGTCTTCGTCGACGGCGTCCGCACCCCGTTCGGCAAGGCGGGCCCGAAGGGCATCTACCACGAGACCCGCGCCGACGATCTCGTCGTGAAGGCCATCCGGGAGCTGCTGCGGCGCAACCCGGCCCTCGACCCGAAGAAGATCGACGAGGTCGCCATCGCCGCGACCACGCAGATCGGTGACCAGGGTCTGACCCTCGGCCGTACCGCCGGCATCCTCGCCGGTCTGCCGCAGTCCGTGCCCGGCTACTCGATCGACCGTATGTGCGCCGGCGCTCTGACGGCCGTCACGAGCGTCGCCGGTTCCATTGCGTTCGGTGCGTACGACGCCGTCATCGCCGGTGGTGTCGAGCACATGGGCCGCCACCCCATGGGCGAGGGCGTCGACCCGAACCCGCGCTTCGTCAGCGAGAAGCTCGTCGACGAGTCGGCCCTCTTCATGGGCATGACCGCGGAGAACCTGCACGACCGGTACCCGCAGATCACCAAGCAGCGCACCGACGAGTACGCCGTGCGCTCGCAGGAGAAGGCCGCGAAGGCGTACGCCGACGGCAAGATCCAGCAGGACCTCGTACCGGTCTCGGTGCGCCGTACCAACCCCGAGGCCGGCGAGACCGGCTGGGGCCTGGTCACCGCCGACGAGCCGATGCGCCCGGGCACCACGCTCGAGTCGCTCGCGGGCCTGAAGACGCCGTTCCGCGTCCACGGCCGCGTCACCGCCGGCAACGCCGCGGGCCTGAACGACGGCGCCACCGCCTCGATCATCGCCTCCGAGGACTTCGCCCGCGAGAACGGTCTCCCGGTCAAGATGCGCCTCGTCTCGTACGCCTTCGCCGGTGTCGAGCCCGAGGTCATGGGCTACGGCCCGATCCCGTCGACCGAGAAGGCGCTCGCCCAGGCCGGTCTGTCGATCGAGGACATCAACCTCTTCGAGATCAACGAGGCCTTCGCCGTCCAGGTCCTCGCCTTCCTGGACCACTACGGCATCGCCGACGACGACCCGCGCGTCAACCAGTACGGCGGCGCCATCGCCTACGGCCACCCGCTCGCCTCCTCCGGTGTGCGTCTGATGACGCAGCTGGCCCGCCAGTTCGAGGAGCAGCCCGAGGTGCGCTACGGCCTGACCACCATGTGCGTCGGCTTCGGCATGGGCGCCACGGTCATCTGGGAGAACCCGAACCACAAGGACGCCGGAGGCAACAAGTGAGCACCACCGAACTCCTGAAGGGCGCGGCCGAGCTGTTCCCGGACGAGGTCGTCACCAGCGCGCACGTACGCCACCTCGACCTCCCCTCCGGCGCCGGGCGCTTCGCTCTCATCACGCTGGACAACGGCCTGGACCACACCAAGCCGACCACCTTCGGCCCGCAGTCGCTCGCGAACCTGAACGCCGCGATCGACCAGGTCGAGGCCGAGGCCGCGGCCGGCGACATCGTCGGTGTCGGCGTCACCGGCAAGCCGTTCATCTTCGCGGTCGGCGCCGACCTCAAGGGCGTCGAGCTGCTGAAGCAGCACTCCGACGCGCTGGCCATCGGCAAGGGCGGCCACGACGTCTTCAAGCGCCTCGCGGGCCTCGCGGTGCCGACCTTCGCGTACTACAACGGCGCGGCCATGGGCGGCGGTGTCGAGGTCGGCCTGCACTGCTCGTACCGCACGGTCTCCCAGGCGATCCCGGCCTTCTCGCTGCCCGAGGTGTTCCTCGGTCTCGTCCCCGGCTGGGGCGGCTGCACGATCCTGCCCAACCTGATCGGCGCGGACCGCGCGGTCTCGGTGATCATCGAGAACTCGCTCAACCAGAACAAGCAGCTCAAGGGCGCTCAGGTCTACGAGCTGGGCATCGCCGACGCGATCTTCGAGGGCGCCGACTTCCTCGAGCAGTCCCTCATCTGGACCGCGTGCGTCCTCAAGGGCGAGATCGTCGTCGAACGCGCCGACGTCGACCGCGGTGAGGGCTGGGACCAGGCCGTCGCCCGCGGCCGGTTCATCGCCGACTCCAAGGTGCACGGCGCGGCCCCGGCCGCCTACCGCGCCCTCGACATCATCGAGGCGTCCAAGGACGGCGACCTGCAGAAGGGCTTCGACGCCGAGGACCTGGCGCTGGCCGACCTCATCATGGGCGGCGAACTGCGCTCCGGCATCTACGCGTTCAACCTGGTGCAGAAGCGCGCCAAGCGCCCCGCCGGCGCCCCGGACAAGAGCCTGGCCCGCCCGGTCACCAAGGTCGGCGTCGTCGGCGCCGGCCTGATGGCCTCTCAGCTCGCCCTGCTGTTCCTGCGCCGCCTCGAGGTGCCGGTCGTGCTGACCGACATCGACCAGGAGCGTGTCGACAAGGGTGTGGGCTACGTCCACGCCGAGATCGACAAGCTGCTCGGCAAGGGCCGCATCAACCAGGACAAGGCCAACCGTCTCAAGGCCCTGGTGAGCGGTGTGCTGGACAAGGCCGAGGGCTTCGCGGACGCGGACTTCATCATCGAGGCCGTGTTCGAGGAGATGAGCGTCAAGCAGAAGGTGTTCGCGGAGGTCGAGGCGGTCGCCCCGGCGCACGCGATCCTCGCCACCAACACCTCGTCGCTGTCGGTGTCGGAGATGGCCTCCAAGCTCCAGCACCCCGAGCGTGTGGTCGGCTTCCACTTCTTCAACCCGGTCGCGATCCTCCCGCTCCTGGAGATCGTCCGCGGCGAGAAGACGGACGACGCGTCGCTGGCCACCGCTTTCGGTGTCGCGAAGAAGCTGAAGAAGACCGCGGTGCTCACCAAGGACGCCCCGGCGTTCGTCGTGAACCGCATCCTCACCCGCTTCATGGGCGAGATCCAGAACGTCATCGACGAGGGCACCCCGGTCGTCACGGCCGAGAAGGCGATCGAGCCGCTCGGTCTGCCGATGTCGCCGCTGGTGCTGCTGGAGCTGGTCGGCCCGGCGATCGGTCTGCACGTGTCCGAGACGCTGAACCGCGCCTTCCCGGAGCGCTTCACGGTCTCCCCCAACCTGAAGGCGGTCGTCGAGGCCGGCAAGCGCGGCTTCTACGTGTACGACTCCGGGAAGCCGGAGCTGGACCCGGAGGTCGCCGCACTGCTGAAGCAGGGTGACAGCGTCCTGACGGAGGAGCAGGTTCGCGACCGCGTCCTGGACGCGGTCGCGCAGGAGATCGGCCTGATGCTGGAGGAGGGTGTCGTTGCCGAGGCCCAGGACATCGACCTCTGCCTGATCACGGGCGCCGGCTGGCCCTTCCACCTGGGCGGCATCACGCCGTACCTGGACCGCGAGGGTGTCTCGGAGCGCGTGAACGGCAAGCGGTTCCTGGCGCAGGGCGTGGCGAGCGTTCCCGCGTAACACCTGTACGGAAACGAAGAAGAGGGCTCCCGCTCCTGCGGGGGCCCTCTTCTGTTGTGCCGTTGGATCAGTGCCGCGGCGCGCGGAGCGCCGTGCCGCGCGGGTCAGTAACCGAAGTGCGACGCACCGGCCGCGGCGGGCAGCACCGAGAAGGGCACGAGGGCCGCCGGGGACTCCATGCCGTGCACGTCCACGGCGAACACCTCCACCGTGTGCATGCCCTCCTGCCAGGGCCAGCCGGATTCCCACGTCCACCGTCCGTCGGCGGCGACCGGGCTGCCGCCGAGGAGCGTTCCGCCCGCTCGGAAACCCACCCGAGACGCTCCGGCCGCGAAGCCGGTGAACTGTACTGCCGCCCCCATCACGTGCTGGTACGCCTCGGGAGCCTGAACCACCGGCGCCCCCGCCGGCTGCCCGTGCACACCGGGCGCGACGCCCTGGGCACCGGCCGGCACCGGCATCCCGGGCGCCGCGGCCGCTGCCGCCCCGTCCACCGTGGTGAACGCGACCTCGACGCCCTTCGTGTGGCCTCCCGCCGCGTCCCACGCGACGCACTTGACCCGGTGTTCGCCCTTGCTCCACGGCTTGCTCAGTTTCCAGGACCAGGTGCCGTCCGGCGCCACGGAGGGCGAGCCCAGGAACTTGCCGTGCTCCCACAGGCTCACCCGTACAGCACCCCTGGCGGTGCCACTGAAGTACACACCGTCCCGGGGAAGCCGGGTACCGGGCACCGGGTGCAGGACGACGGGCGGCAGGATGTCGGTGCCCTTGTCCCGGGAGTTCGCGGACAGGTAGGCGTCGATGGCCGACGTGTCGCGGTCCGGCTCCTCGTAGCCGTTGCGCACCATGCCCAGCCGCGGGGGGAGTCCGTCGGCGAGCATGTTCACCAGTCCCATGAGGAACGGCACATTGCGTCGGGTGACCTGGGCGTGGCCGGTGATGAAGGGGGACTCGCTGTAGATGAAGTTGAAGTTGTCGTATCCCTGGAAGAGCCCCAGGAACGGCTCGACCTGCTCCGGGTACTGCTCGTCCTGCGGGGAGGAGAGCAGGTAGATGTTGGTGTGCCGGCTGTGTCCCGACCGCACGAGGTCGGGAATGATCGAGTCGACGATCCGTACGTTCTGCTCCGGCACCCCCCCGCCGAGCATGAACCGGGCGACCTTGGGGTGCACCTTCTGCACATAGGTGCCGACGAGGAACTGCGGCACGAGGGAGACGATGTTGCGGAACCCGTAGCGCAGGCCGAAGAAGAGAGCCGCGCTGCCGCCCTTCGAACCTCCCCACATCGTGACGTCGTCCGGTGTCAGGTCCAGGGCTTTCATCACCTTGGTGATGACCCCGGCCACGGACTGCTCCAGGCCGAAGTCCATGTCCTTGCACAGGTAGTAGCTGTTCATGCCGTGGAACTTGTCGCGGATCCACAGGATGTTGGCCCGCACCGGGTCGAGGACGCCGTTCGACCAGCCGTAGTCGTCAGTGACCGCGAAGTTGGCGAACACGACGACAAGATGCCGGTTGCCGCCCTTCGCGTGGGCGAACCGGTACTCGACGGGATACGCACCGGAGGTGTCGATCCCCTGGATCAGCTCGCGACCCTTCGACGCTGCTTTGGGCATGTGTGGCTTCCACTCGTGAGTTGTTCGAAAACGACGAAGGCGTTCAGTGCCGCGGGCTGAAGTACCCGGCCGGTTCGGACGCGTTCATGACGGTGAAGGTCACCGTGGCCGGCGGTGACTCCATGCCGTTCGCGTCCACCCCGATGACCTCCACCAGGTGCGGCCCCGGCGGCCACGCCCAGCCCGGCTCCCAGATCCAGGCGCCGTCCGGCCGGACCCCGCTCCCGCCCAGCAGCGCACCGTTCTGCCGGAACCTGACCTGCACCGCACCGGCGGCGGCGCCGTGGAAAGCGACCGTCGTCCCCGCCACCGCCTGCTGCGGGCCGGGGGCCGAGACGACCGGCGTCGGCACGCCCTGGGCGGCGGGGTCCGGTCCTCGCACCGGCGCCGGCGTGCCGAGCGCGACGCCCGCGGCCACGGCCTCGGCGGGCACGGCCGTCGGAGCGACGGCGGCCCCGTCCGCCGCCGTGAAGGGGATCTCCGTCGTCGGCGAGTGGTACCCGGCCGGGTCCACGGCGAAGATCTTGACGCGGTGCTCCCCCTTCGCCCAGGGCTTGGCCGGCTCCCAACTCCAGGTGCCGTCCGGGCCCACGGGCGGTGAACCCAGGAACTTGCCCTTCTCCCACAGGCTCACCCGGACCGCCCCCGAGGCGTACCCGGTGAAGCGCGAACCGGTGAGCGGCACCAGGCCGCCCGCCGCCGGAACACTCACCACCGGGGGCGGGAACGCGTCGGCCTGCACCTTGGCGGTGGAGGCGAGGAAGGTGTCGATGGCCGACGTGTCCCGGTCGGGCTCCTCGTAGCCGTTGCGGATCGTGCCGATGCGCGGCGCGATTCCGTCGACCAGCAGGTAGCCGATCCCCAGGAGGGGAGGCACGTTCCGCACGGTCACCTTGTTGTGCTCCGTGATGAACGGGGACTCGCTGAAGACGAAGTTGAAGTGGGGGTACCGCTGCAGCATCCCCAGGAACGGCTCGATCTGCGTGGGGTACTGCTCGTCCTGCGGCGACGACACCAGGTAGATGTTGGCCTCCTGGTTCGCGCCCGCCATCAGCAGATCGGGGAGGACGGAGTCGAGGACCCGCACGTCCTGCTCGGCGAGGCCCTCCCCGAGCAGGCTCCGGCCGACCTTCGGATAGACGTCCCGGACGAAAGTGCCGATGCGGAACTGCGGCGCGGAGGCCACGATGTTCCGGAAGCCGTACCGAAGCCCGAAGTAGAGGGCGGCGCTGCCGCCCTTCGAGCTGCCCCACAGCGTGACGTCGTTCGGCGTCAGGTCGAGGGACTTCATCACTTTGGTGATGAGGTCGATCACGGACCTCTCGACGCCGAAGTCCATCTCCCTGCACAGGTAGTAGGTGAGCCCGCCCGCGAAACGGTCACGGATCCAGAGGATGTTCGACCGCAGGTCGTCGAGGACTCCGGTCGACCAGCCGTAGTCGTCCGGAGCGGCAAGGTTGGCGAACACCACGGTGAGGTGGCGGTTGCCCTTCTTGGCATGGGCGAACCGGTACTCGACGGGATACACACCGGACGTGTCGATCCCGGTGACGATGTCGCGCCCCTTCGACGCTGCTTTGGGCATGTGCGGCTTTCCTCGTGAGTAGTTCGGAATCGGCGCCGTGGGCGGTCAGTACCGCGGCGTGAAGTAACCGGTCGGCGCGGAGGCGGCCATGACGGTGAAGGCGGCCAGGGTGGGCGGGGACACCATGCCCGTCGTGTCCACCGAGACGGCCTCGACCAGATGCGGGCCCTCCGGCCACGCCCAGCCCGGCTCCCAGCCCCAGTGCCCGTCCGGTGCGACCCCGACCGAGCCCAGCACCACGCCGTTCTCGTGGAACCGGACCTCCGCCGCGCCCGTCGCGTGCCCGTGGAAGGCGACCGCGGTCGCCACCTGGTGCTGCGGGCCGGGCGCCGTGACGACCGGCGGGCGGAGCAGCCGGCCCTGATGCAGCCCGCTGTCCGCGGCGAACGGGGCGCCGGGGCCGGGGTTCGCGCTCGTGACGGGAGCCGCGGCCCGGTCCGACACCGTGAAGGGCACCTCGACCCGGGCCGAATGGAAGCCGGCCGGGGACACCGCGAAGATCTTGACGAGATGCTTCCCCTGTGCCCATGTCCTCTCCGGCTGCCAGGACCAGGCACCGTCGGGGGCGACCTGCGGCGATGCCAGGAACTTGCCGTTCTCCCACATGCTCACGCGCACCGCGCCGGGGGCCCGCCCGGTGAAGCGGACGCCGGTGGCGGGAACCTCACTGTCGGCGCCCGGGGTCGTCACGGCCGGGGGCGGGAACGCGTCGGTGTTCTGGACCTTGGCGGTCGAGGCGAGGTAGGCGTCGACGGCCGACTGGTCGCGGTCGAACTCCTCCTGGGCGTGGCGTGCGAACCCGAGGCGCGGGGCGTAACCGTCGGCCAGCAGGTTCAGCAGGCCGACCAGCGCCGGCACGTTGCGCCTCGTCGCCGTGGCGTGGCCCTGGATCGTCGGCGATTCGCTGTGCAGGTAGTTGAAGTTCTCGTAGCCCTGGAACATGCCGAGGAAAGGCTCGACCTGCACGGTGTAGTGCTCGTCCTGCGGGGAGGAGAGCACGTAGATGTTGGCGCCGCGGTTCGCCTGGCGCCGCACGAGATCGGGGAGGAGCGCGTCCAGGACCCGTGCGTTGTGCGCCGGCGCACCTTCGCCGAGCATGTAGGCGGCGACCTTCGGGTGCCGCTTCTCCAGTGCGTCGCCGATGAGGAACTGGGGCACGATGGCCACGATGTTCCGGTAACCGTGGGTCAGACCGAGGTACAGGGCCGCGCTGCCGCCCTTGGAACCGCCCCACAGGGTGACCTGGTCCGGCGTCAGCCCCAGCGCCCGCATGAAGTTCGCGATCAGGGCCTGCACCGAGTCCGCCAGGCCGAAGTCCATGTTCCGGCACAGGTAGTAGGCGTTCATCCCGTCGAAGCGGTCGCGGATCCACAGGATGTTGGCACGGACGTTGTCGAAGACGCCGTTGGACCACCCGTAGTCCTCGGGCGCCGAGAAGTTGGCGAACACCACGACGAGGTGACGGTTGCCGCTTTTCGCGTGGGAGAAGCGGTACTCGACCGGAAACGTGCCCGAGGCCTCGATCCCGTTGAACAGCTTCCGCCCGCTCGAGGGTGCTTTGGACATGTACGGAACTCCAGTCTCATGACGGTTCGGTGGAGCCGGCCGGGCGGGCACAGCAGGGGCGCAGGCGCTTCGTGGACGGGGGCGGGGCGGGGGCGGGGGCGGATCGGCACATTTGCGGCCGGAGCGGCGAAGCGGACATGATGGCGGGATGCTTCTGGTGGCCTCCCCGCTCCAGGCCGCCCTGCGCCGGCACCGCCGTCCGCTCGCCGCGGCCTCGGCTCTCGCCCTGTCGCTGGTCCTCGCCGCCGTGACGTACGTGCAGAGCGCCGCGGATCCGGCGCGGACCCTCTCCGCGAGCCGCACCCTGACGGTGGCGACGTGGAACATGTGCGGCGTCCAGCGGTGGGGCTGCGCGGACACGGGAAGCGACGACGCCAAGAGGCAGGCGGTGAAGCGGCTCGCCGACGCCGGGGCCCACGTCGTCCTTCTTCAGGAAGCCTGCGCCGGTCAGATCGAGACGGTACGCGGGGAACTCGGCCGGTCCTGGCACGTGTCCTTCCGGCCCTACTCCTGGAGGGACGGAACCGGGCGCTCCAGCACTGCCCCGTGCGACGGACGCGGCCAGGGCGCGGCCGGCTTCGCGATTCTCTCGGCCCACCCGCTGTCCTCGGTGCGTGTCGTGCCCGCGCCGCAGCCCGTGGTGGGGCTCCAGCGGGGCATCCTGTGCGCGACGGTCGCGGCCCACGACGTCCGGCTGTGCAACGCCCACCTGAGTGTGCCGGACAGCGACCAAGCCCATCCCGGTCGGGAGTACCGCGACGACCAGTTGCGGGCGTTGATGGCGGCGGTGCCGAAGCGGCGCACCGTGTTCGGCGGCGATTTCAACGTCACACCGCCGGGCGCCCGCAATCCCTCGGCCTGGGTGTGGCCGGCCGGCGCCTACCGCACCCATCGGGAGTGCGCCCAGGATTCCGGCTCCGACCGGTCCGGGCGCCCGACCCACGCTTCCGGCCACAAGCTCGACTATCTGTTCACCGGACTGCGCACGACCCGGTGCTCGGTGCGCGACACGGGCGTCTCGGACCATCGCGCCTTGCTGATCAGCGTGGACGCGGGCACCGGCTGAGGCGACGCCGATGGAACGCTCGGCCCTTGCTCCGGGATCGGGAAGCGGACCGAGCGCCCAGGGCGCGAACGGCGGCGCGCTCATGGGGTGCCGGGGCCGTCCGACACGGCCGGGCACACCGACGGCCGACCGGCCCGCGGAGCATGCGGGGTCACGCGATCACGCCTTCGTGGGTCCGGTCCTCGGTGGGCGGCGTCTGCCCGGGCCGGTCGGTCGGCTGCTGGATCCGCACCGGCATCATGGGCGGAACCTGCGTGTGCTGCTGTTGCTGCGGCGGCACCTGCACACGCTGCTGCTGCGGCACCTGAGCGCGTTGCAGCTGCTGCGAAACCTGCGCGTGCTGCTGCGGCACCGGCTGCCCGGCCGTCTTCTGCCGCTGCGGAGCGGCATCGTGCGCCGGAGCGGGCTGTGTGAACGCCGAACCGGCGAGCGCCGCGGGTGAACGCCTCGCGGTGAACCACGGCCCGGTGCTCGGCCGGATCGGGGTCATGGCCCGCCCCGTGTGCCGGGTGTCGACACGCCCGACGGCCGGTGCCTGCGCCTGCTCGGGCGGGAGGTCACCGCCTGCGACCAGCAGCCGGTCGGCGAGCCGCGCGGCGGCGTAGCCGTCGTCCAGGTCGCAGAACTCGTCCTGGAACCAGCGGTATCGCTCGGCGTAGCGCTGCTGGATGTCGTCGATGTCGCGGATGGCCGCCACCAGCTCCGCGGAGCTGTAGAGCAGAGGCCCGGGGGCGCTGCGTTCGAAGTCGAAGTAGAAACCGCGCAGGGTGTCGCGGTAGTGGTCCAGGTCGTACGTGAAGAACAGGATGGGCCGCCCGGTGTTGACGTAGTCGAACATCAGGGAGGAGTAGTCCGTGATCATCACGTCGGTGATCAAGGAAAGGTCCGCCATGTCCGGGTAGTCGGACACGTCGAAGACGAATCCGTCGCCGGCGCCGGGTACCGGGTCCACGACATTGGGGTGGCGGCGCACCATGAGGACGTGGTCGGCTCCCAGGCGGGCCCGGGCGTCCTCGAGGTCGATACGGAAGTCGAGCTTGTACTTGCCGGGGGCGTAGAACTGGTCGTCGCGCCAGGTCGGTGCGTACAGCACGACCCGCTTGCCCTCCGGCAGCCCGATGCGGCGGCGGATCTCCTGCTCCCGGCGCTCCATGCCCGGGCGGCGCAGCATGTCGTTGCGCGGGTAGCCGCACTCGACCATCTCGCCGGGGAAGCCGAAGGCGCGCTGGAGGATCGGGGTGGAGAAGCTGTTGGGCGAGACCAGCATGTCCCAGTTCCGCACCTCCTTCTCGACGCGCTCCAGGTAGCGCTGGTCGGCGAAGTGGATGGCCTCGATGTCGTGGCCGATCTTCTTCAGCGGTGTGCCGTGCCACGTCTGCACGACGACCTGTCCGTCCCTCTTCTGGAACCAGTCGGGGAGGTGGTTGTTGGCGACGACGTACCGGCTGGTGGCGAGGGCGTCGTACCACTCGGGCGACCACATGCGCACGGGCCTCGCGGTGGGCGGCACCTGGATCTGGTCGTCGCGGACCACCCACAGGTGTTCCAGACCGGCCTGACGCCGCACGAGTTCCTCGTGCAGGGCGCGGGGGCTGTCGGAGTACTGGGTGCCCTTGAAGGCGTCGAAGAGCACGGCCTGGCGCACCGGCTGCCGACGGGCCGCGGGGTAGGCCTTGGTGCGCAGCAGCTTCTGCCGGTACGGGCCGCGGGCGTCGTCGGGCATCGCCGAGTGGACGAGGAGGGACAGCCGGTCGTACGCCTCGGACTGGAGGTCGTAGCGCCGCTCGCCGAGCTCGACTTCTTGGGGCAGTTCCGGGACGAGCTCCTGCTCCAGCTTGATCATCAGGTCTTCCTGACGTTCCTCCGGCCGGACCGCGGAGAGGTCCTGCCGGCGCAGGAAGAAGTCCCAGCGCCCGGCGGCGAGCGGAATGCTGCCGGCGACCGTACGTACCGCGGCCGGGGTGACCACGCACCGGAACGTGTCGCCGTTCCACTCGATCGGGAACTCGCGCTCGGCGCCGTGCGCGCGCGAGCGGACGATCATGTGGGAGGCGCGGTACTCGTCCTCGGACAGCCGGTCGGCTGCCGTGTACTTGCCGTGGATCCGAAGCGAGCCGTCCTCGAGCCACGCGACGTCCGTCGCGGTGGGCAGCGTGGCCCGTTCGAAGAGGACCACATAGCCGGAGCCGTTGCGGTGGACCACCACCTCGCGGTCGCCCTCGGGCGCCTGGAGTGCCTGCGGCATCCGGTAGCGGCCGTCCGGGGTCTCCTCCGCCATGACGGGGTAGATGGGCGCCTTGCGGCCCTCGACGTGCAGGGTGGTCTTCCAGCCGTTGCTTCCCATGCCCCAGGAGCGGGGGATGTTGGCGTCCTCCTCGCTTCGGGAACCGGGGACGAGGCCGCTGAGCGGTATGCGGGTGGTGAAGGTGCACCAGCCGTCGCCGCCGCGGGTGAAGTGGACCCAGGAGTCGTGCTGCGCGGCGCCGCTGAGGCTGCGCACCCGGAACTTGCCCCACTCGGGGACGGTGGGGCCGAGGTAGACACCGCCGAGCTCGAGCTGGCTGCCGACGACACGATGACGGGTGATACGGCACCGGACGACTTCCACACGGAGCTTGAGTGTTCCCTGCAGGAACAGCGGCACGATTCGGGTGTTCTTGTCGACGTAGCGATACGGCGGGTTGGAGGCGCTTCCCGCGCCTCCGCGAGCCAGCCCCTTGTAGCGGAACAGACCACGGCTCAGCACCCCGGCGGCCACGTCCCAGGTGCCCTCGACCCACTGTCCCTTGCGCTTGAGCCGGGTGGTGTCGATACGGGTCTCGAAGCCGGACCAGTCGTAGCAGTAGCGGTTCTGGTTCGAGTGCTCGGTGGCCTGCGGGTAATAGGTGGTCTTCGCCGTGGTGACGAGGGTCCGCCCCTGCTTCTTGTTCCGCAGGGCGAGAGCCTTCACCGACATCCGGCGCTTGTGGACGTTGATGAAGCGGATGTAGGCGGCACCCGAGAGGTGCAGCCAGTCGCCCGACCACTGTGCTTCGGCGACCGAGCCGTGCAGGGACAGCTCCTTGTCGAGCCGGTACGCCTTCTTGTCGACGCCGACCTCGCGGTCTCCGAGATAGGGGTAGTTGAGATAGCGGTGGAAGCGGCGGCGCACCGGAATGGGGCCGCCCTTGCGCTCGAAGGCGATGACCTCGAGGAGTTCGTCGAGCTTCCCCGCACGGACCAGGTGCCACTTGACCCGGGCTTCGGCCGTGAGGTCGTCGATGATGTCCGGGTCGGCCTCGTCGAGGAACTGGTTGGCCCACTCCAGGAAGGCCTGCTGGTACTCCTCGTCCGCGTCGGGCAGCACCTTCAGATGCAGCATGAGGTCCGACTTCAGGCAGGCGAGGTCGTACTTGCGCTTGTGCTCGAGGAAAGAACGCGAGCGGTGGCTGCCCAGGAACCGGCTGACCGACTGCACGGCCGCCACCCGGTCACGGAGGTTGCTCAGTTCGGTGTGCCGCTGGGTGATAGAGGGCGCGGCCGCGCCGTCGCGGCGCCGCCAGAAGTAGACGAAGTCATGGATGACGTCGACCTTCTCCGCCCGGAAGTGGGCGACCATGTTCACCCAGGAGTCCTCGTACAGGACCCCTTCGGGGAAGGCGATGAAGTGGTGATCCCAGAACGAACGCCGGAATACTTTGTTCCACACGGTGCGGTCGTAGATCAACGCCTCGAACCGGGTGATGTGGGTGTGCCGCTTGTCCTTCGCCATCGGACCCTTGTGCAGCGGTGACTGCCACTTCGTGGTGGAGTTCATCATCTGCACATTGCCGGAGACGAAGTCCGACTCCGAACCCTCGAGCCGGCGGATGAGCAGTTCGTAGGCGTACTCGGGAATGACGTCGTCGCCGTCGACGAAGGCGAGGAACTCGGCCTCCGGGTGAGCGGCGCGGATTCCCGTGTTGCGAGCGTGGCCGGGGCCGTGCGACTGCTGCCGGATCAGCTTGAAGCGGGAGTCGCGGGCACAGAACTCCTCCGCGATCCGGGTCGAGGAGTCGGTCGAACCGTCGTCGACGAGAATGACTTCGAGGTCCTTGAACGTCTGCCGCGCGATCGACTCCAGACACTCGTCCAGGTACTGCTCGACGTCCATGAAGGGCACGACGACACTCAGCCGAGGCCTACCGGACAAATCGCGCTCCTCCGTTGATTTGTGTGCGACGGCCTACGGGCGATGTCGGCCGTCGGCAGACGTCCCCCGAGCGGCGCCTCTGCCAACAGCCCCGCAAATGGCACGTTGTCCGTCGTTGAACGGAAGTGAACGCTTATCTGTCCTTCACAGGGCCTGCACATAGTAGGACACGATCAGATTCGATAACAGCCTTGGATCATTACGTGCGATTACAGGAAGGACCTGGTCAACTTCGCAATAAAGCACGGTCATTGAGTGGCTTGGAGCCGTCTCGCAGGGCAGGTCGGACGCCGGTACGTGAGGCATCCCACTCTCCGCATGACGGTCGTGGTCAGCCGACCTCGCGCCACGGCTCGAAGGCCAGGCCGGGATCGAGCATGTCCTGACGGGCGACCCAAAGGGTTCCATCGGGGCGAATCACCGCAAGCACGACACGTCCCATGCCGTCGACCTGCACGGCGGGCCGGCCGATGCACGGTTCGCCGACCGGCGCCCACCAAGTGCCGTAGACCTCTCCCTCGGTGGGATAGGCCGCGACCTCTGGGGCGCCGTCCGCGCCACGCTGGACCAGGACGGTGCAGTCGTACCCGTTGACCGATGCCCGCACCGCGCCGACGGGACCTTCGCCGGAACCTCCGCCCAGAGACGTCAGCACACCCGACGGGCCCGACCTGTCCGTCTGGAGGCGATATGCGACGACTGTGCCGTCGGCCGCGTGACGCCAGTAGAACGTCACACTTCCCGGGCCTGTCTCCAGCCCGGTGTGCGTCAGGTCAACGGCCGGCTGGGCGGGTCGGCCCAGCAGGCGAAATGCCGTGTCCGACGCGTCTCGAGCCCAGTGCACGGCCCCCTTGCTGAACATCGCGAGGGCCTGGACCGAACCCGTGGACGTGGGCACCGCCACCAGGGGGGTACGCACCCATCTGTTGTCCAGGCCCGCCCACGGCTCCCAGCTGCCTTCGGGGTCACGCCTGCGGGTGCGGACCGAGTGCCCGAAACAGTGCATGAAGAGATGGAGCGCACCGGAGGTGTCGGCGGCGACGAACGGGTCTCCGAGCCTTTCCGGCGGTACGTCGTCTCCGCGGAAGGGGTTGCCCAGCACATGCCACTCACTGAGCGGGCGGCCGGTCTGGAACTGCGTGGCGAGGACGATCTCACGGCCGCCCGTGGCGTCTTCGCGGTACCGCGTCCCGGCGAAGTAGACATAGCCGTCGGGTCCCTGGCTGAAGGCGGCGCGCCCCGCCCAGTCCTCCACGGGGAAGAGCTCGGGGCCGATCCACTGCGTGGAGCCGGGTTCGGTCTCGGTCCATCGGGCAACACCCTGCGGCACCGAGCAGTACGCGCTCAGCCGGCCGTCGCGGCCGAGGAACAGCCACCGGGCGGCGGGCGTCGATCCCGAAGCGACGGCAGCGGCGATCTCGGCCGGGGAAAGATCCCGTCCAAGGGCAGGAGAACCGGCGCCCACCACCGCACGCCTGCGTCGTGCCATGTCCTCGGACCCACCTCTCCTGCATGAACTGGCAGACAATAACACCGGGCGTCGCCCTACCCTCACGCAGCCGACCACAGGGTGACGGAAGGGCAAACGCGCCCGAAGAGCCGGAAACAGAACCTCTGTCGGGCGGCCCCGATCAGAGCTCGTCGCGCACCCAGTCCCGCAGCCACGCCCGGAAGTCAGGACCGAGGTCCTCGCGCTCACAGGCGAGACGGACGATGGCCCGCAGGTAGTCCCCACGGTCACCCGTGTCGTACCGACGCCCCCGGAAGACAACGCCGTGCACCGGCCCTCCCAAGGACGGATCCAGAGCCAACTCCTCCAGAGCGTCGGTGAGTTGAATCTCACCACCACGACCCGGAGCGGTGCGCCGCAGCACGTCGAAGACGGCCGGGTCGAGCACATAACGGCCGATGACCGCGTACGAGCTCGGAGCCTCACCCGCTGCGGGCTTCTCGACAAGACCTGTGATGCGCACCACGTCGTCGTCCGCCGTCGTCTCGACCGCGGCGCAACCGTAGAGGTGGATCTGAGCCGCCGGCACCTCCATGAGCGCCACGACACTGCCCCCCAGAGCCTTCTGCGCCTCGATCATTCGGGCGAGCAGCGGATCGCGGGGGTCGATGAGGTCGTCACCCAGGAGCACGGCGAAGGGCTCGTCACCGACGTGGGCGGCAGCCGACAGCACCGCGTGCCCCAGTCCCCTCGGGTCGCCCTGGCGCACGTAGTGCACCGTCGCCAGGTCCGCCGACTCCCTGACCATGGACAGGCGTTGGTCGTCGCCCTTGCGGCTGAGCGCGTGCTCGAGCTCGTAGTTGCGGTCGAAGTGGTCCTCGAGAGCCCGCTTGTTGCGGCCGGTCACCAGCAGGACGTCGTCCAGTCCGGCCGCCACGGCCTCCTCGACGACGTACTGGATGGCCGGCTTGTCGACGACCGGGAGCATCTCCTTGGGGGTCGCCTTCGTCGCAGGCAGGAACCTGGTGCCCAGGCCCGCCGCGGGGATCACGGCCTTGACGACTCCAGGGTGCGCTTCATTCACAGAAGTGTCCTGCTCCTTGTGCGGGTTGTGCGATGCGGCGGCATCGTGAGGGCGTTGTGCCCCTCCGGTGAACGCGAAGAATGTAACCGGCGACCGCGCCAACTCGAAAATTTGTCTATAGTGCACGGTCAGCCACTTGTTTACTGTGGACCGGCGCCCCCCACCCGAGTCCCGACCCGCCACGGCGGCCATCTGAGCAGAGGACTCGAGGAGCATGACCGACACCGTGACGACTCCTGCCGCGCGCCCGAGCAGGCGCGCCAAGCCGAACGGCAGGAAGCGCAAGGAGCGCACCCGCGCGCAGCGTGTTCGCCGGGGCATCCTGTGGACTCTGCTCGTCCTGGTCCTGGCGGCCGCCGGCACCGGCTACTGGCTCTACAACCGCCTCGACAGCAACATCGAGTCCATCGACCTCGAGGACGCGATCAACGGCGAGCGGCCCGAGAAGCTCGCCACCGGAGCCAAGGACATCCTCGTGCTGGGCTCCGACTCGCGCTCGGGCGACAACAAGGACCTGGCCGGCGGCAACGTCGGCGGCACCGCCCGGTCCGACACGGCGATGGTGGTCCACATACCCGAGGGCCGGGAGAAGGCCGTCGCGGTCAGCATTCCGCGCGACACCCTGGTGTCCCGGCCCGAGTGCACCAAGAAGGACGGCTCCACGCTCGCGCCCGCCGAGCGTGTGATGTTCAACTCGGTCTACACCAGCGCCGGACCGGCGTGTGTCATCAAGACCGTCGAGAAGATGTCCGGCGTCCGGATCGACCACTACATGGAAATCGACTTCTCCGGCTTCAAGGAGCTGGTGGACGCGATCGGCGGCGTGACCGTCAAGGTCGAGGAGCCCATTCACGACAAGGAGTCGGGCCTGGACCTCACGGCCGGGTCCCACAAACTCAACGGCACCGAGTCGTTGGCGTTCGTGCGGACGCGGCACGGGGTCGGCGACGGCAGCGACCTGGGGCGGATCGGTCTGCAGCAGCAGTTCATGATGGCGCTGCTCACCGAGGTGAAGTCGCAGGATCTGCTGGGCAGTCCGGCCAAGTCGTTCAAGATCGCGGACTCGCTCACCAAGTCGCTGACGACCGACTCCGGACTCGACTCGCTCACCAAGCTCGGTGAGTTCGCCCGCAGCATGGACGGCGTCGACCCCGCCTCGATGGAGACGATCATGCTGCCGGTCGCCTACGACAAGGTGGACCCGAACCGCGTCGTGGCCGCCGAGCCGCAGGCGGGACAGCTGTGGAAGGCGCTTCGGGACGACACGGAGATCCCGGCCTCCGCGAAGAAGTCGCCGGCCACCGGCGGCTGACCGGACCGACGGAAGGAAGCCCCGGCACGACGGTGCCGGGGCTTCTCGCGTCGCTCCCCTCCCCTGGCAGCCGCGACCGGCCGCTCCCTCACGTCAGGGGTTTCCAGCGGCCCAGTGCGAAGCCGCCCGCCTCCGTCTTCTGACGGGTGGCTATCGGGCGGCCGTCGTCGTCGAGGGCAAGGGCGATCAGCCCACCACTGGCCTGCTCTCGCAGGGCCAGCGGCACCTGGCTCGCGCCGGTCGACGTGTGGGTCCACCAACTGCCCGCCGACTCCTCCTCCGTGGGGTAGGCGGCGAAGGCGACCCGGCCCCGATCAGCTTCCTGGGCCAGGATCGTGCAGTCGTACCCGTCTATCACCGTGCGCGTCAGCGCCAAAGGGCCGGACCCGGCCGCTTCCATCAGCGGACGGGGGTCCGGCTCCCGCTGCGGCGCCCATACCTGGATGGCCCCGTCCTCGTCGGTGAAGAACAGCGACACGGAACCGGATGTCGTGGCCAGCGCGGAGAAGGCGCCGGGAGCGGACCGGACGTCGAGCCGGTCGGCCAGGGAGAACGGGGCGCCCCGCTTCTCCTGGGTGTACCGCGCGATCGACTTCTGGTCCGGTACGAAGACCTCGACGAGCCCCTCGCCGTCCGCGGCGGCTGCCAGAATCTCCCCCACGCCGGAGCCGCCCAGGTCCTGCCAGCGGCCCCAGCCGCCGCGCTCGCCCTGGATCCGGCAGCTCACACCGGTGCCTCCGTTGCGCAGGAACAGGCAGAGCCGGCCGGCTCCGTCGACCGCGGTGGCAGGGTGGCCGGTGAAGCGCGCGACCTTGTTGGGGTGGCCGAGCGAGTGCCAGCCGAGCAGCGGGCGGCCCGTCTGGAACTGCACCGCGTGCACCAGTTCGACCTCGTCGCCGTCGCCGGCCCGGCGCATGCCCACGAGGTGGACGTACCCGTCCGCTCCCTGGGCCACGGTGAGCAGGGGCAGCAGCCCCGGCGCGGGCAGCCGCTCAGGACCGCTCCATCCGGATGCGGACTCGGTCCAGCGCAGGACGGCACCGTCCGCGGGTGCCCAGACGGTGAGCACGCCGTCCTTGCCACGGGTCAGCCAGTCGCCGAAGAGGCCTTCGGGGCCGGTCCGATCTTGGTCTCGCGGCGTAGTCGCACGCGCAGTTGCCATGGGAAATCCAGTGCGTCAGAACGGGTCGGGTGATGATCATTCAACCCCTGAGCATTCTTTCAGCATAGTTGCGCCGGGCCCGCCGCGGCCCCCGGCACCTGCGACGCTGATCCCATGGACACACTTCTTGTCGTCGACGGTGCCAACGTCGTCGGTTCCACCCCCGACGGCTGGTGGCGCGACCGGCGCGGGGCCGCGGAGCGGTTGCGGGACCGGTTGGTCGCGGTGGCCCCGACCGGGGTGGCCTGCTGGCCGGGCCCGCTGGAGATCGTGCTCGTCGTGGAGGGCGCTGCCCGCGGGGTGAGCTCGGTGCCGGGCGTCAGGGTGGAGTCGGCGGACGGCAGCGGCGACGACCTGATCACCGAGCTGGCCGCGTCGGCGGCCGGCGCCGGGCAGCCCTGTGTCGTGGTCACCGCCGACCGGGGGCTGCGGGAACGGGTGACTGAGCACGGAGCGCGGTGCGCGGGGCCGCGCTCGGTGCTCCGTGCTCGGTGCTCCGGCGGAACGACATCGGCCGACTGACGCGGACGCGGCGAAGCCCCGTACACACCGGGGTGCCTACGGGGCCCCCACAGCCGCGGGCTAGTACATGGCGTCCTTGCCCTGGCGGCCGAGGCGGCTGTGGCTGCGGCCGTAGGCGTAGTACACGACGACGCCGATCAGCATCCAGACGCCGAACCGGATCCAGGTTTCGGTCGGCAGGTTCAGCATCAGCCAGAGCGAGGCCGCGATCGACAGGATCGGGATCGCCGGTACCCACGGGGTACGGAAGGCGCGGTGCAGGTCGGGACGGGTACGGCGGAGGGTGATGACGCCGAGCGCCACGACGACGAAGGCGAAGAGCGTGCCGATGTTCACCAGTTCCGCGAGCTTCGCGAGGCTGGTGAAGCCCGCCACGACGGCGATCACCACACCGAGCACCACGGTCGCCCGGTAGGGGGTGCGGAACTTCGGGTGGGTGACGGAGAAGAAGCGCGGCAGCAGTCCGTCACGGCTCATCGCGAAGAACACCCGGGTCTGGCCGAGCAGCAGGATCATGGAGACGGTGATGAGGCCGACGGACGCACCGAGGCTGATGGCACCCGAGAAGAAGGGCTGGTTCACGGACTTGAAGGCCTCGGCGAGCGGGGCGGTCGGCGACATCTGCGAGTAGTGCTGCATACCGGTGACCACCAGCGTCACCGCCACATAGAGCACCGTGCAGATGAACAGCGAGCCGAGGATGCCGCGCGGCATGTCCCGCTGGGGGTTCCTGGTCTCCTCCGCGGCGGTGGCGACGACGTCGAAGCCGATGAAGGCGAAGAAGACGAGGGAGGCCGCGGTGAAGATGCCCATGACGCCGAAGTTCGTGGCCTCGTAGCCGAAGAGCACTTGGACCAGCGGTGCGTGGAGGCCGCCGCCGGCGGGCTGTGGCTCGGCCGGGGGAACGAACGGGGAGTAGTTGTCGGCCTTGATGAAGAACAGACCGGCGACGATGACCATGAGCACGACGGTGACCTTGATCGCGACCACGATCGCCGTGATCCGCGCCGAGAGCTTCGTCCCGACGACCAGGATGGCGGTCAGCGCCAGGACGAGCAGGAAGGCCAGCAGGTCGAAGTGCCCTCCTTCGTCAGGCCCGGACAGCGCGACGGGCATGTCCCAGCCCAGGTTGGTACTCATGAGGTGGCGCACGTACCCGGACCAGCCGACCGCCACCACGGCCGTGCCGAGAGCGAATTCGAGGACCAGGTCCCAGCCGATGATCCAGGCGGGCAGTTCGCCGATCGAGGCGTACGAGAAGGTGTACGCCGAGCCGGCCACCGGCACGGTGGATGCGAACTCTGCGTAGCAGAGCGCAGCAAGGGCACAGACGACGCCCGCTGCCACGAAGGAGAGGGCCGTGGCCGGTCCGGCGTTGTTCCGGGCCGCGATGCCCGTCAGGACGAAGATGCCGGTACCGATGATGACACCCACGCCGAAGACCGTGAGGTCCGTGGCGGAGAGGGATTTCTTGAGTGCGTGCTCCGGCTCCTCCGTGTCCCTGATCGACTGCTCGACCGTCTTGGTACGGAAGACGCCGCCCCGACTGCCCGGGGGCTCTGTATCTGTGCTCACCGTTGCACCTCCACGCTTGTCGTCCCCGCCATGATCGGGACGGTGGGTGGTCCGTGGGGCGCCGTAACGGATGGAGTTCCACCGAATGGGCCGGAGGACCACCCTTACAGGGTGACCCTCCGGCCCGGCATCGGCACTTTCTGCACACGATCGGCCCCCTATGTTCACGGGGCGGTCGCGAGCATGTCGAGCGGTTCAGTCGCGGGCGGGCTCGACCGCTTCGCTGTCGATACGGCCGTCGAGCTTGGAGACCAGACCGGTGACCTGACGGGCGATGTCCGGCGCGGTCAGACCGATCTCCGCCATGACCTCCTTGCGGGAGGCGTGGTCGAGGAAGCGCGGCGGGATGCCGAAGTCCCGCAGCGGGACGTCGACGCCCGCGTCGCGCAGCGCCTGGGCGATCGTGGAGCCGACGCCGCCGACCCTGCTGTTGTCCTCGACCGTGACGACGACGCGGTGCCGCTCGGCGAGCGGTGCGAGTGCCTCGTCGACGGGCTTGACCCACCGGGGGTCGACGACCGTGGTGGAGATGCCCTGGGCGTCCAGGAGGTCGGCGATCTCGAGGCACATGGGCGCGAGGGCGCCGACGGAGACCAGCAGAACATCGGGGCGCTCGGCGTCCGGGTGACGCAGCACGTCCATGCCGCCGGCCTTGCCGACGGCCTTGACGGCCGGTCCGACCGCACCCTTGGAGAAGCGGACCACCGTCGGGGCGTCGTCGACGTCGACGGCCTCGCGCAGCTGGGCGCGGACCTGGTCGGCGTCGCGCGGGGCGGCGATGCGCAGGCCGGGGACCACCTGGAGGATCGACATGTCCCACATGCCGTTGTGCGACGCGCCGTCGGTGCCGGTGACGCCCGCCCGGTCCAGTACGAAGGTGACACCGCACTTGTGCAGGGCCACGTCCATGAGGACCTGGTCGAAGGCGCGGTTGAGGAACGTGGCATAGACGGCGAACACCGGGTGCACACCGCCGGTCGCCAGGCCCGCGGCGGAGACCGCGCCGTGCTGCTCGGCGATGCCGACGTCGTAGACCCGGTCGGGGAAGGCCTTTGCGAACCTGTCGAGGCCGACGGGCTGGAGCATCGCGGCCGTGATGGCGACGATGTCCTCGCGCTCCTTGCCGAGCTTGACCATCTCCTCGCCGAACACGGACGTCCAGTCGAGGCCGGAGCTGGAGATCGGCAGGCCCGTGTCGGGGTGGATCTTGCCGACGGCGTGGAAGCGGTCCGCCTCGTCCTGCAGGGCCGGCTGGTAGCCGCGGCCCTTCTCGGTGAGGCAGTGCACGATGACGGGGCCGCGGAAGCGCTTGGCGCGGGCGAGCGCCGACTCGAGCGCCTCGATGTCGTGGCCGTCGATGGGGCCGACGTACTTCAGGCCGAGGTCCTCGAACATGCCCTGCGGGGCGATGAAGTCCTTGAGGCCCTTCTTGGCGCCGTGCAGGGTGCCGTAGAGCGGCTTCCCGACGACGGGGGTGCGCTCGAGGATGTCCTTGCCGCGGGCGAGGAAGCGCTCGTAGCCGTCGGTGGTGCGCAGGGTGGCGAGGTGGTTGGCCAGGCCGCCGATGGTGGGGGCGTACGAGCGCTCGTTGTCGTTGACGACGATGACGAGCGGGCGGTCCTTGGCGGCCGCGATGTTGTTGAGCGCCTCCCAGGCCATGCCGCCGGTGAGAGCGCCGTCGCCGATGACGGCGACGACGTGGTCGTCCTTCTTCAGCACCTCGTTGGCCTTGGCGAGGCCGTCGGCCCAGCCGAGCACGGTGGAGGCGTGCGAGTTCTCGATGATGTCGTGCTCGGACTCGGCCTGCGAGGGGTAGCCGGAGAGGCCGCCCTTCATCTTGAGCTTGGAGAAGTCCTGGCGGCCGGTGAGCAGCTTGTGGACGTAGCTCTGGTGCCCGGTGTCCCAGAGGACCTTGTCCTTGGGCGAGTCGAAGACACGGTGGAGCGCGATGGTCAGCTCGACCACGCCGAGATTGGGTCCGAGGTGTCCGCCGGTCTTGGAGACGGCGTCCACCAGGAAGGTCCGGATCTCTGCTGCCAGCTGCTCCAACTGCTCCGGGCCGAGCCGGTCCAGGTCGCGCGGTCCCCTGATACGGGAAAGCAGTGCCACCCGTGCCTCCTTGCATTCGAGCTGCATTCGAGCTGATCGAGTCTGAGCTGATCCCGCCCGAGTCTAATGTTCCGCGAGCGCGCTCGGTCATCGGGCGGTGCGTCTTGTGTCACGCCCATTACGTGTCACGGGTCGGGCCATGACACGGACACAGCAGTGCCCGGCACCGCCGAGCGGCGCCGGGCACTGCGTGGTCGTACTATGCGCGACCCGCGGTCTTCTGCGTCTTGCGGGTGACGGAGTCGATGACGACGGTCGCCAGCAGGACACCACCGGTGATCATGTACTGGATCGGTGTGGCGATGCCCTCGAGGGCCAGGCCGTACTGGATCGAGACGATGACCATGACGCCCAGCAGGGCGTTCCAGGTGCGGCCCCGGCCGCCGAAGAGGCTGGTGCCGCCGATGACGGCCGCGGCGATGACGTTCATCAGCAGGTCGCCCGCGCCGGCGCTCTGGTTGGCCGCCGCGATCTTGGACGCCCAGAACAGACCGCCGACGGCCGCGAACAGGCCCGCCAGCGCGAAGACCGAGATCCGTACCGCGGTGACGTTGATACCGGCGCGGCGGGAGGCCTCGACGCTGCCGCCGAGCGCGAAGATCTTGCGGCCGTAGGCGGTACGGCGCAGCACGAAGTCGGTGATCACGAGGACCACCAGGAACAGCACCAGCGCCAGGGGCAGGCCCTTGTACTGGTTGAACATGGCCGCGGCGGCAAAGGCGATGACGCCGAGGATCACCGTGCGCATCACGATGTCGGACAGCGGCCGGGACGGGATGCCGGCGGCGGCGCGACGGCGGTTGTCGAAGAAGGACGACAGGAAGAATCCGGCCACGGCGACGGCGGCGAGCCCGTAGGCGGCCGCGATGTCCGAGAAGTAGTACGTGGTCAGCTGACCGACGACACCCTCGCCGTCCAGGTTGATGGTGCCGTTCTCACCGAGCAGCTGGAGCATGAAGCCCAGCCAGAACAGCAGGCCTGCCAGCGTCACGGCGAACGCGGGAGCGCCGATCTTGGCGAAGAAGAAGCCGTGCAGCGCGCCGATGGCCGCGCCGCTGACGAGGGCGACGACCAGGGCGAGCCATTCGTTCATCCCGTGCGTGACGCTCAGGACGGCGACAAGCGCGCCGGAGACGCCGCTGACCGAGCCGACCGACAGGTCGATCTCACCGAGCAGCAGCACGAAGATGATGCCGACGGCCATCATGCCGGTGGCGACCATGGTGACGGCGATGTTGTTGAGGTTCTCCGCCGAGAGGAACTGCGAGTTCATGCTCTGGAAGATCACCGCGATGACGATCAGTCCGACGACGACCGGGATCGACCCGAGGTCACCGGCGTGCATCTTGCGCTTGAACTCGGCCAGGTAGCCCTTGAGGCCCTGCTCGCGTACCAGCAGTCGGGGGTCGACCGCGGTCACCGCGTCGTGCGCGGCGTCCGGGTTGCCGACCGGCGTCCCGACGGCGGCGGAGGTCTTGTCGATGCTCACTTGGAAACCTCCGCGTTGCGCGCCGCACGGCGGGTCACGGCGTTGTCCGTGGCACCGGTGATGGCCGAGATGATCTCTTCCTGCGAAGTCGACTTGACCTCGAAGACACCGTTGTTCCGGCCCAGCCGGAGCACGGCGACCTTGTCGGCGACCGCCTTGACGTCGGCCATGTTGTGGCTGATGAGGATGACGGCGTGGCCGCGCTCCCGCAGCCGCTCCACGAGGTCGAGCACCTGTGCGGTCTGCTCGACACCGAGGGCGGCGGTGGGCTCGTCGAGGATGACGAGCTGGGGCTCGCCGAGCATGGACCGGGCGATGGCCACGGTCTGGCGCTGACCACCGGAGAGCGAGGCGATCGGGATACGGACACTCGGGATCCGGATCGACAGCGTCTTCAGCAGTTCGAGGGCGCGTCGCTCCATCTCGACCTCGTCGAGGACGCCGCGCTTGCGCAGCTCCCGGCCGAGGTAGAGGTTGCCGACGACGTCGATGTTGTCGCAGAGCGCGAGGTCCTGGTAGACCGTCGCGATCCCGAGGTTCTGGGCGTCGTGCGGCCGGTTGATCGAGACCTTCTTGCCCTCCCACTCGATGGCGCCTTCATCGATGGGATGCACGCCGGCGATCGTCTTGACCAGCGTGGACTTTCCGGCGCCGTTGTCGCCGACCAGGGCGACCACCTCACCGGCGTGGACCTCAAGCTCTACGTCGGTGAGCGCCTGGACGGCACCGAACCGCTTGGAGACCCCGCGCAACGCCAACACGGGCGTAGCGGACACGTGAACCATCTCCTTCGCCGCCTGACCGGCGGGGATGCCGCGCCGGGGGAAGGTGGCGCGGAAGGTTGAGCAGACTGGACTTGCGCGAGTGTTCCGACCGGTGCCCCGCCCTGCGGCGGGGGCTGGATGGCGGGACGGGGCACCGGAAGGTTTCTGCGGGGACGGGGACCGTCCCGGACAGGGGCCGGAGCGTCAGCAAGCGGCGCTCCGGCATGCGGCCTTACTTCAGGCCCAGCTGGTCACACGCGGCCTTGAACTTCGGGGTGCAGATCTCGGCGACCGTGTAGACGCCGTCCTTGACGACAGTGTCCTTGATGTTGTCCTTGGTCAGCGAGACGACCGGGACGAGGACCGACGGGATGCCCTTCTGGGTGGGGCTGTCGACCTTCTCCTTGGCGATGGAGTCGAGGGACTCGCCCTTGGCGAGCGCGACGGCCATCTCGGCGGCGGCGGCGGCCTCCGGCGCGTACGGCTTGTAGACGCTCATGAACTGCTCGCCGGCGACGATGCGCTGCACGCCCGCGATCTCGGCGTCCTGGCCGGTGACCGGCGGGAGCTTGGAGAAGCCGGCCGACTTCAGGGCGGTGATGATGCCGCCCGCCATGCCGTCGTTGGCGGAGTAGACGCCGATGATCTTGTCCTTGCCGAGGGCCGAGATCGCGGCCTCCATGTTGGCGTTGGCGTTCTCCGGCTTCCACTCCTTGGTGTCGTACTCCTTCCCGATGTTGACCTTGCCGTCGAGCTCGGCCTTGGCGCCCTTCTTGAACAGGGCGGCGTTCGGGTCGGTGATGGCACCGTTCATCATGACGATCTGGCCGTCCTTGGCCTTGTCGCCGAGGGCCTCGAGCAGGGCCTTGCCCTGGACGTGGCCGACCTCTTCGTTGTCGAACGAGGTGTAGGCGTCGATCGGGCCTTCGGCGAGGCGGTCGAAGGCGACGACCGGGATACCGGCTTCCTTGGCCTTCTTCACACCGCCCGCGATGGCCTTGGAGTCGACCGCGTCCACGATCAGGGCGTCCACCTTGTTGGTGATCATGGTGTCCACCTGCTGCGTCTGCAGCGTGGCGTCCTGCTTGGCGTTGGCGTAGACGACCTTGGCCTTGCCGTCGGTGAGCTCGCTGATCTTCTCCTCGATGAGCGGCTTGTCGAACTTCTCGTAACGAGCGGTCTGGTTCTCCGGAAGGAGCAGGCCGATCGTGATGTCGTTGCCCTTCTTGGGGCTGGACTCGCTGGTGCTCTCGCCCGACTCCCCGGCCTTGCCGCACGCGGCAAGCGAGACAGCCATCGCAGAGGCAGCGACAGCAACGGCGGCACGACGCAGATGTGCGTTCACGTTTGGAAACCTCCCTGACGAGGCCGCGTCGTTGCGGCCGAGGTGGCTGGAAGTCAACTCGGCCCCGCAGCCAGCGTCAAGGAGTAAATCCTTAACGAGATGACAACGGTGCCATTCGTTATCTAAGTGAAGGCGGGCGCGCCCACCGGCAACGCTCCGTCAAGCCCTTGCAAAAGCGTCGAATCGCCCATCTCACTGAGCACGAGGGCGAGCGCTCCCAGCACCTCGGCCCGTCCGCCGAGGGCACCCGGGGCCACCGAGAGCTGCCTCGCCGCGCTGGGGATGGCGTAACGCGAGACCGACTCGCGGATGGGGCCGAGTACCAACTCTCCAGCTTCCGCCAGATCGCCGCCGAGCACTACCCGGCTGGGGTTCAGGAGATTGCAGAGGTTCGCCACGCCGCTGCCGATGTGGCGGCCCACGTCGGCCACCACCCGGCGGCAACCGGGGTCTCCGTCACGGGCGAGCTGGACGACGCGCTCCATGGTCAGTTCGGCCCCGTGACTGGACTGCAGCAGCGGGAGCACATACCGGGCGGCGGCGAAGGTCTCCAGGCAGCCGCGGTTGCCGCAGCGGCAGACCGGGCCCGACTCGTCCAGCGTGATGTGCCCGATCTCGCCGGCCGTGCCGCCGGGTCCCCGGTAGATCTGCCCGTCTATCACCAGGCCGGCGCCGACACCGCTGGCCACCTTGATGTACGCGAGGTCCTTGACCCCGCGACCGCTGCCCCATACCAGCTCGCCGAGCGCGCCGAGGTTGGCGTCGTTGTCCACGTACACCGGCACGCCCAGGCGGCCGGAGAGCTCCTTGCTGGGGTTGATGCCGGTCCAGCCCGGCAGGATCGCCGTGGAGCCGAGCGTGCCGGACTCCACGTCGATGGGGCCCGGCACGCCGAGCCCCACGCCGATGACCTTGTCCGGGCCGATGCCCGTCGCCTCGATCAGCCGGTTGACCAGCGCTTCCGCCCGACCGAAGCCCTGCGCGGAGGAGGCGTCCACATCGAGCGGCTCCGCCTCTTCCGCGAGCACCTGGTGGGCGAGGTTGCCGATGGCTACGCGCAGGTGGGTGTGGCCGAAGTCGACGCCGATCACGATGCCGGCGTCACCGCTGAGGGAGACGCTGCGGGCCCGCCGTCCGCCCGCCGAGGTCGGTGTCACCTCGACCGTGCCGCCGTCCTTCAGCTCACGCACGATGTTGGAGACGGTGGCCGCGGACAGGCCGGTGCTCCTCGCGATCTCCGCCTGCGTGAGCGAGCCCGCGATGCGCACGGCGCGCACGACCCGCTCGAGATTGGCCCGGTGCAGAGATGTCTGCGATCCCGGAGTCTCCATTGACTCATCCACTCCTGCCCCCGGTGGGCGGCGCGACGGCCGCCCCCGGCCGGGGCACCCAGCCCCGGCTTCTCTCCAACTTATGAACCCTAAGCTGACCCTTTTGGGGCTTATCCCGTCAAGACCTTGAGCGGGGTGAAACTCTGATGAGCGCCGGGCCCCCGGGGTGAATCGCGCAGCCACCACGGAAAACGCCCGTCCGCCGCGCGGCTGCGCGGCAAACGGGCGTCCCGGAGCGGTTCCCCTTACTTGAGCGCCCCCGCGGTGAGCCCGGCGACCACCTGCCGCTGGAAGACGATGTACGCCGCGAGCACCGGGAGCATCGCCATCACCAGGCCGGCGAAGAGACCGGACCAGTCGCCCTTGTAGCCCTGGCTCACCGCCAGCTGTACCAGGCCCTGGGAGAGCACCTTCTTGCTCTCGTCGGTGTTGAGCACCGTCGGCAGCATGTACTGGTTCCACTGGCCCAGGAAGTTGAAGATGGCGACGCTGATCAGCCCCGGCTTGGCCATCGGGAGCATCACCTGGAAGAAGGTCCTGGTGTGCGAGGCTCCGTCCATGAACGCCGCTTCCGCCACGGAGGTCGGCAGGGTGCGGAAGAAGGCGGTCAGGAAGAAGACGGTGAACGGCAGCGAGTAGGCGATGTAGACCAGGATCAGTCCGTGGATCGTGTTCAGCAGCGCCATGTTGTTCATGACGTAGAACAACGGGACCAGCGCCAGGATGATCGGGAAGCTCATCCCCCCGATGAACAGGAAGTAGATGAACCGGTTCCCGGGGAAGTCGAAGCGCGCGAGCACATAGGCCGCCATCGAGCCCAGCAGCAGGGTGCCGACCAGCGAGCCGCCGACCACCAGAACGGTGTTCAGGAAGTAGTCGCTCATGTGCGCCTCGGTCCAGGCGCGCGACCAGTTCTCGAAGTGCAGCTTGTCCGGCAGCGCCCACGGCGAGGTGAAGATGGACCGGTCGTCCTTGAAGGACGTCATCACCGCCCACAGCAGCGGCATGACGACCATGAACGCCCAGAGGATCAGAATGCCGTGCGAGAAGGCGTTGAGAACCCTGCCCTGGCCGCCACTCCTGCGACGCGACTGAGGTTCGACGCCCGTCGTCTTGGCCACGGGGCCTTCGCCGCCGTCTTCGGAGATGCCGACCGGAGGGGATTGGGTGGTCTTCATGTCAGTACTCCAGCCGCTCGCGCCGGCCCAGCCGCATCACGACCGCCGCGAAGAGCAGCGTGACGATGAGCAGGGCGACACCGATCGTCGTTGCGTAGGCGGCCTGACCGTCACGGAAGGCCTTCTGGTAGACGTACAGCGGCATCACGATGGTCGAGTAGTCGGGGCCGCCGCCGTTCGGGCCGACGGTCATGATCTGTACGACCGCGAAGGACTCGGCGCCGAGCGCCAGGATGCCCATGTAGACCCAGCCGGACTGCACCGTGTCCCACAGCAGCGGCAGGGTGATCTTGAAGAAGGTGGTGATGCGGCTCGCGCCGTCGAGCAGCGCGGCCTCGTAGAAGTCGTTCGGGATGGAGGCCATGCCGGCGGAGAACAGCACCACGAAGAACCCGACGGTGCTCCAGATCAGGACCGCCATGACGCACCACAGGGCCAGATCGGGATCGCCCAGCCAGACCGGCTGAACGCTGTCCAGGCCGACCGCCTTGAGGGCCGAGTTGATCGCGCCGCTGTTGGGGTTGTAGGCGAACTGGAAGAGCAGCGCGACGATCGCGATCGAGAGCACCTGTGGGAAGAAGTACACGATCTTGTAGAAGGACGACCCCCGGACACCGCTCACGGCGCCGGCGGCCTTGCCGTTCCTGCGGTGTCGGCCGCCGACGTTGAGCATGAAGGCGAAGAACAGTGCCAGGCTGAGCGTCACCAGCGGCAGCAGCAGTGCGAAGGTCAGGCTGTGTTGCAGCGACTTCCAGAAGATGTCGTCCTCCAGCATCCTGCTGAAGTTGTCGAAACCGACCATCTCGAAGTCGGGGCTCAGTCCCGTCCAGTCCGTGAACGAGTAGTAGATGGACTGGATGAACGGCCAGATGACGAAGAGTGCATACAACGCCAGGGGCATGGCCAGGAACCCCACGATGAAACGGTACTTGCCGTGCTGCATGCCTACCGACCCCGATCCTGTCGTCGCAGCCGCCGCTGGTGACGCGTGCTCACTGGTGCTTGTAGTGCTTGATGGAGTCGTCCTTGGCGGCCTCGTCGGCGAAGGCCTGGATCTTCTTGATCGCCTCTGCAGGGGTGAGGCGGCCTGCCATCATCTCGCCGAGACCGGCCACGCCGATCTTCTCCTTCTGCAGGGCGACGTACCAGTCCTGGATACGCGGGTTCACCACGTTTTCGCCGGCCTTCTCGAGCGCGGCGACACCGGACTTCAGACCCGGCGTCAGCTCGATGCCGTCGGTGCCTCCGTTGAACGCCGTCAGCGACTTGACCTGTGAGGTGAAGTTCTTCGACGACGCCTCGCTGAGCATGATGCGCAGCTGCTCCATGCCGCCGTCGGGGTTCTTGGCCTTCGCCGGGACGATGAAGGGCTCACCGCCGGACGCCCACATGGTGCCGAACGGCATCTTGTCCGAGCTGTCGAGGCCGCTGGGCGCGGAGACCGCGAGGTCGAAGTCCTTCGGCATGGTCTTCGCCGCCTCGTTCTCCACCCACGAGCCGTTGGGGATGAAGAGCGCCTTGCCCTCGGTCCAGGCGGTCTGGGACTGGATGTGGTCCAGGCCCGGGGTGCCCTTCAGGATGTAGCCCTTCTTGTAGAGCTCGTAGTAGGCCTCGAAGCAGGCCTTGACCGCCGGGTGCTTCCAGGCGTTTGGCTCGAGGTTGTCGATGGCGTCGATGACCTCGCGGCCGCCGACCTTGGCGATCATCGGGTAGAGCGAGAAGGGGATGTAGTACGGGTGCTTGCCCGCGTACGTCCAGCCCGCGATGCCCTTCTTCTTGGCCTTCTCGCAGACGGCCAGCATGTCGTCCCACGTCTCCGGGTACGTGGCGTCCAGGCTGTCCAGGGCCTTCTGGGAGTACCACACGCCGTACACGGTGTAGGCGTAGTAGAAGATCCAGACGGGGTCGCCGTCGAACTGGCCCATCTCGACGATGCCGGGGCGCAGCGTGTCGCGGACCTTCTTGTTCGGGTCGTCGACCGACGGGGCATCGAGCAGGGGGGTGAGGTCGGCGAGCTGCTTCTTGCCGACCAGGACGCCCATGTCCATCTGCTCCGCGCCGGAGTTGTCGATCAGGTCCGGCGGGCTGCCCTGGTTGAAGCGCGGCTGCAGGACGGACTGGATCTTCTGCGTCGCGGAGAACTTGACCTTGGGGGCCTTGGGGAAGTTCTTCTGGTAGACCGCGACGGCATCCTTGGCGTACTGCGTGCCGAAGCCGCCGTCGAAGATGACGACTTCCAGCTGGGCCGTGTCATTGACGCCGAGAGGGTTCTTGGCGGTCTTCTCGCCCTTCTCGACCTTTTTGTCCGTGCCGCCGTCGCCGCTCGCGCAGGCGGACAGGAAGCTCATCGTCGGAATCGTGAGCAGGCCGAGCGCGGCAGAACGCTTGATCAGCGCGCGACGGCCGACACCCTCGTTGTTGTGGGCGGAGGTGGATCCCATGCTCAAGTCCTCGCCTTCTCCAGGACTCAGGCGGTGTACCGGTCGCCCGTACCTTCTCGCCTCAGGCGAAGGGCCCCGCCACCGCGTTCAGTTGCTGTGTTTCCCGAAGGGAAACCCAATTGGAAGCTTGGGTCGTGCACGGCTGACAGCGGGAACGGTGTTTTCTGCGGCCGGCGGTCACGTGCTCGGCACGCGCCCGTCGCCCCCCGTCCCCCCTGGTCCGCAGCCATCCGGAACGGCTATGCGGACCCGACAGGTATAGTCCACTTCCGGCCGTGTGAGCAAGATCAAATGCAAGGTTGGGCGGCCATCTTTCCCGAGTTGAGACCTCGCGGACCCATGAGCCCCAAAAGCACCCTTGCGGCCACCGCATTGTTCGCGGAACACCCGATTTCCACCCTGCCGCTGCGTCAACACCCTTGACACCGTATGACACTTGCCTCCCTACTGGAGCCTGCGCTTCGCGCCTGACAACGTTGTCCAGCCTGACTTCCCCTGGAGGAAGACCCGGGATGCAGCCCAGAACGAGACCCCGGCCCACACAATTCAGCGCGCTCACCCTCGTGGTGACCGCTTCCATGCTCGTGTTGACGGCCCCTTCCGCCGCCGTCGCCCTGCCCTCGGAGCGGGGCCAGAAGCCCTCGGCAGACCGGGAATTCAGGTCGTCCTTCGAATCGGACGAAGCCCAGCCGGACTGGCGTAATGCCGTAGAAGTCGGCACCGACGGAAAGAAGCGGTCATCGGGCGTCGATGGCGGCTTCTCCAGCGGAATTCCGGGCAATGTCACCGACAAAGTGATCGATTTGCGCGCCAGCGGCGAGAACACCGGCGGAGGCGAGACCAAGGAGAACCTCGTCGATCTGCTGTCGACCAGCAAGTGGCTGGCATTCGAGCCGACCGCCTGGATCGAGTTCGACACCGACGAGCCCGTCAAGGTCGCCACCTACGCGATGACGTCGGCCAACGACCACGCCGAGCGCGATCCCAAGGACTGGACGCTCAAGGGCTCCACCGACGGCAAGACGTGGACCGTTCTCGACTCCCGCTCGGGCGAGACGTTCGCCAAGCGCTTCGAGACGAAGACGTACGACATCGGCTCGCCCTCCGACGTGACCGCGTACGCGCACTACCGGCTGGAGATCACCAAGAACAACGGTGCCTCCGACGCCACCCAGCTGGCCGACGTCCAGTTCTCCAACGGTGACACCAGTACCCCCGTCGCCGACGAGATGCGCTCCCAGGTCGACCGTGGCCCGAGCGGCTCGCCCACGGCCAAGGCGGGGGCGGGCTTCACCGGCAGGCGCGCCCTGAAGTACGCGGGCAACCACAAGCCGGACGGCCGGGCCTACTCGTACAACAAGGTGTTCGACGTCGACGTGGACGTGCGCCGGGACACCGAGTTGTCGTACAAGATCTTTCCCGCCATGGCGGAGACGGATCTCAACTACCCCGCGACCAATGTGTCCGTCGACCTCGCCTTCACCGACGGCACGTACCTCAGCGACCTGCGCGCGACCGACTCGCACGGCGGGCTGCTCACGCCCGAGGGCCAGGGAGCTGCCAAGCGGCTCTACGTCAACCAGTGGAACGCCGTCGCCTCCGGCATCGGCACGGTCGCCGCCGGCAAGACGGTCGACCGGATCCTGGTGGCGTACGACTCACCCAAGGGTCCGGCGAAGTTCCAGGGCTGGATCGACGACGTCGCGATCGCGCCCAAGGCACCCGAGAAGCGGCTCGCCCATCTCTCGGACTACGCCTCCACGACCCGGGGCACCAACTCCAGCGGGTCGTTCTCCCGGGGGAACACCTTCCCCGCCACCGCTGTCCCGCACGGCTTCAACTTCTGGACGCCGGTCACCAACTCCGAGTCCAAGAGCTGGCTGTACGAATACTCCCGCGGCAACAACGCGGACAACCTGCCGACCGTGCAGGCCTTCAGCATCAGTCATGAGCCGAGCCCGTGGATGGGCGACCGGCAGACCTTCCAGGTGATGCCGTCGGCCGCGGCCAACGTCCCGGACACCTCGCGCACCGCACGGGCGCTGCCCTTCCGGCACGAGAACGAGACCGCCCGTCCGCACCACTACGGCGTCACCTTCGAGAACGGTCTCAGGGCCGAGATGACTCCCACCGACCACGCGGCGATGATGCGCTTCACCTACCCCGGTGACGACGCGAGCGTCATCTTCGACAACGTCACCAAGGAGGGCGGCCTCACCCTCGACCCGGCGACGCGCTCCTTCACCGGGTACTCGGACGTCAAGAGCGGTCTGTCCACGGGCGCCACGCGACTGTTCGTGTACGGCGTCTTCGACGCGCCGGTGACCGACTCGGCCTCCGAAGGCGTCACCGGCCGGCTCCGCTTCGACGCCGGCAAGGACCGCACCGTCACGCTGCGGACCGCGACGTCGCTGATCAGCGTCGACCAGGCCAGGAAGAACCTCGCCGACGAGATCCCGGCCGGCACCCGCTTCGAGCGTGTACGGGACAAGGCGCAGGACGCCTGGGACGACATCCTGGGCAAGGTCGAGGTCGAGGGTGCCACCCGCGACCAGCTGACCACGCTCTACTCCAGCCTGTACCGGCTGTACCTCTACCCGAACTCGGGCTTCGAGAACACCGGCACCAAGGCACGCCCGAAGTACCAGTACGCGAGCCCGTTCTCGCCGATGGCCGGCCCCGACACCCCCACCCGTACCGGCGCGAAGATCGTCGACGGCAAGGTGTACGTCAACAACGGCTTCTGGGACACGTACCGCACCACCTGGCCCGCGTACTCCTTCCTCACCCCGAAGAAGGCCGGCGAGCTGGTCGACGGCTTCGTCCAGCAGTACAAGGACGGCGGTTGGATCTCCCGCTGGTCCTCCCCCGGTTACGCGGACCTGATGACCGGCACCAGCTCGGACGTTGCCTTCGCCGACGCGCATGTCAAGGGCGTCGACTTCGACGCGGAGGCGGCGTACGAGGCGGCACTGAAGAACGCGACGGTCGTGCCGCCGACGTCCGGCGTGGGGCGGAAGGGCATGGAGACCTCACCGTTCCTCGGCTACGCCTCCACCTCGACCCACGAGGGCCTGTCCTGGTCGCTCGAGGGCTACCTGAACGACTACGGGCTCGCCGAGATGGGCCAGTCGCTCTACAAGAAGACGAAGAAGGAGCGCTACAAGGAGGAGTCCGAGTACTTCCTCAACCGGGCGCGCAACTACGTCACCCTCTTCGACTCCGAGGCCGGCTTCTTCCAGGGCCGGAACCTCAAGGGCGACTGGCGCGTGGAGAGCTCCACGTACGACCCGCGGGTGTGGGGTTACGACTACACGGAGACCAACGGCTGGGGCTACGCCTTCACGGCCCCGCAGGACAGCCGGGGCCTCGCCAACCTCTACGGGGGCCGCACCGGCCTCGGCGAGAAGCTCGACACCTACTTCTCCACCCCCGAGACCGCGGGCCCCGAGTTCGTCGGCTCGTACGGAGGCGTCATCCACGAGATGACGGAGGCGCGTGACGTACGGATGGGCATGTACGGCCACTCCAACCAGGTCGCCCATCACGCCACCTACATGTACAACGCCGCCTCCCAGCCGTGGAAGACGCAGGAGAAGGTGCGCGAGGTGCTCTCCCGTCTCTACACCGGCAGCGAGATCGGCCAGGGCTACCACGGCGACGAGGACAACGGCGAGCAGTCCGCCTGGTACCTCTTCTCCGCGCTCGGCTTCTACCCGCTGGTGATGGGCAGCGGCGAGTACGCCATCGGCTCGCCGCTGTTCACGAAGGCGACGGTGCACCTGGAGAACGGCCGCGAGCTGGTCGTCAAGGCCCCTAAGAACAGCGCGAAGAACATCTACGTGCAGGGCCTGAAGGTCAACGGCAAGAAGTGGAACTCCACGGCCCTGCCGCACGAGATCGTGGCCAAGGGCGGCACCCTGGAGTTCGCGATGGGGCCGAAGCCCTCCGCCTGGGGCACGGGCAAGGACGCGGCCCCCGTGTCCATCACCCGGGACGACAAGGCGCCCACGCCGCGGCACGACGTCATCGCCGCGCACGGTCCGCTCTTCGACAACACCTCGGGCACGGCGGCCGAGTTCACGTCGGTCGAACTGCCGGTGTCGAAGGGGACGGAGGCGGCGCAGTACACGCTCACCTCCGCCACGAAGGACAAGGCCCCGTCCGGCTGGGTGCTGCAGGGCTCCCAGGACGGGCAGTCCTGGACCGATCTGGACAAGCGGTCCGGTCAGTCCTTCCAGTGGGACAAGCAGACCCGCGTGTTCGACGTGGACAAGCCCGGCACCTACGAGCACTACCGCCTGGTGGCCACCGGGGCGGCGACGCTGGCGGAGGTGGAACTGCTCGGGTAAGGGGGGCCGAACGCCTGCCGGTTGTAGCGATTCCGGTACAGGAAAACACGTTCGACCGACCCCGCCGGCGATTCCGGCTGCGACGCCGCGCAGGCTGGCCGGACCGGAGTGGGAGCTCACCGAGGC